>NZ_JAUBTO010000096.1:0-32003 GCF_036702495.1 Microcoleus sp. C2D2
TGACTAATGACTAATGACTAATGACTAATGACTAATGACTAATGACTAATGACTAATGACTAATGACTAATGACTAACTGCGGAAATTCGCCACCGACTTTTGCAATTTGCTGACCGAACCAGAGAGATCGTCCAAAGAAGCCTTGACATCCGCACCTTTTTGTGCAGTCGTATTAGCAATCTCGTTGACTTGCTGCATACTGTTAGAAACTTCCTCAGCCGAAACAGTTTGCTTGGCAGATGCGCGAGTAATATTCTGCACCAAAGCATTCATTTCTCGACTAACTTCGATGATGGCATTGAGGTGAGTTTTAGCTTCGCTTGCCAGCTTAGTGCCTTCGACTACCTCCAGCGTCCCCGATTCCATTGCCTTCATCACGCGGCTGATTTCTTCTTGAATTGTACCGACAATTTCGGAGATTTCCTCAGTAGCGCCGGCCGATCTTTCTGCTAATTTCCGCACTTCTTCGGCGACAACTGCAAAGCCTAAACCTTGTTCGCCGGCTCGCGCCGCCTCAATAGTAGCATTCAGAGCTAATAAATTAGTTTGCGAAGCAAGTTGAGAAATCGAAGTCACAATTTTGCCAATTTGCTGCGAAGATTCACCCAAACGCTTCATCATTTTTGAGGTAGAGGCGATCGTCACCCGGAGCCCGTTAATGCCTTCGACAGCTCGATCGACCGCCAGACCGCCGACTTCAGCCGTTTGAGAAGACTGCTGGGCAACTGTTTCGGCGCGCACCGAAACATCTCGCACGTCGCGGATCGAATTCACAATCCGCTCGATTTCCCGCATGATGGCAGATATTTTTGCTGCTTGAATTTCCGCCTGTTGGGTGAGTTGACTGGTATTGTTAATTGACTCGCCGGTGGCAGATGTTACCTGTTCGGCTAAAGTTTGAATTCCCGTTACCACCTTCCGCAGAGAACTGATTAAGAAGTTGAAAGAGTCGGCGACAGCACCTAAAACGTCGTTAGTCACTTCCGCCCTGACTGTCAAGTCGCCTTGAGCAGCGCCTTTAATTTCTCCCAACAATTTGAGGACTTGCTGCGTCAGAGAATCAGCTTCAGCTTTGCGTTCTGCTGCCAATTTTTCCAGTCGTTCTTCTGCCTCTTTGCGCTCGGTGATGTCAAAGCGAATGGCGATATATTTGACTATTTTGCCACTGGTATCAAAGATGGGGGAGATCGTCGAATCTACCCAGTAAAACGAGCCATCTTTGCGTCGGTTTTTGATTTCCCCTTTCCACACCAAACCGCGAGAAATTGTCGCCCACATTTCTGGAAAAAATGATTGGGGATGGTAGCCCGAATTGATGAGGCGGTGGTTGTGGTTCAGAAGTTCTCCCATGCTGTAACCGGATATTTCAATGAATCTGTCGTTGGCGTAGGTAATCATGCCTTTGGGGTCAGTTTCGCTGACGATCGCAGCTTCGTCTAGGGCATTTTGCCGAGTTTTTAGTTCTTGCAGCAAGCGTTCCTGTGTCTCGGCCAACTGCTGCATTCGCTGCTGGGATGCTCTTTGTTCGGTGACGTTGCGGCAAACGACTACGCCGCCTTTAAGCGCCCCCGTTTCGTCTCTGAGCGGCCGGCCGTTAACTTTCACCCACAGACCGTCAGGCTTGCCAGCGTGGCGGGTGAAAAGGTCTACGTCGTCAAAGGCTTCTCCTCGAACCGTGCGCGCTAAAGGTATTTCGGCTGGGGGATAGGGAGTTACGGTATCGGGCAAGAATAAACCGTATTTTGCCGACCATTCGTTGGGACGATAATCTGTCGCACCCATGCCAAAGATATCTTGGGCGGCGGGGTTGAACAAAATAAAATTGCTATTTTCGTCGGCAGCAATTATGCCGTCGCCAATGCTGTCTATTAGCAGTTGCAAGAGATTGCTTTGCTGGCGAAATTGCTCTTCGGAACTGGCTAATTGGGCTGTTGTTGTTTCCAGTTGCACCATCGCGTGTTTGCTTTCGGTAACGTCGCGGGCCACTGCATACATGAGCTTTTGTTCGGTTTCAGGTCGCACTTTCCACGACAGCCACCTGTAGGAACCGTCTTTGCAGCGGTAGCGATTTTCAAAGAACTTTATTTCGGTACCCTCGGTTATTCTTTTTGCTGCGGCTATGCTTTCTTCGCGATCGTCTGGATGGAGGAAATAGAGAAAAGATTGGTCTTCCACTTCTTCTAGGGTGTAGCCGAGGGTTGTTGCCCAAGCCGGATTGAGGCGCTTGAATCTGCCTTCAAAATCTAAAATACAAACTAAGTCTAGGGAAAGGGTAAAAAATCGATCGCGCTCTACTTCTGCTTTTTTGCGATCGGTAATTTCGATCGCCACACACCCGATACCGATGGGTTTGCCGTCAGATCCGGGCAAAGGAAAGTATGACGCCAGCCAATCTCGCACGACGCCCGGTTCCTTGAAGAGCGCTCCCGACACCTCAAGATTTAACAACGGTTGATTGGTGGCGAGAACCTGCTGCAACATCGGGTCTAGGTTATCGCTCATTTCGGGTACAACTTCCCTCATCGTCTTACCGAGGTGTTCGGCAACTGAGGGGCCGGTGGTTTCCGCTAATTTCTCGTTGACTTGCACGAAACGCAACTGCTCGTCAAAAATACACATTGAGGTGGGGGCGGCTCTGAAAAATGCGTCAAAGCGATTTTGACGCAAAACTAATTCTCGTTCTAGGGCTTTGCGATCGCTGATGTCGCGAGCTTCGGGAATCAGCAGCACGACTTTGCCGCTGTCGTCTACGATCGGCTTGAGGGAGAAGTCCACAGTGATCGCAGCACCCCCAGCAACTCGCACGTCGGCTTCGTAACGGACTACCTCGCCGGCGGCGGCTTTTGCGAGCGCAGCTTGCACTTTTTGCTTGGCTTCTGGGGAAATTTGCCACCACAAATTATCTACAAACTGCGTCCCTACGAAGTCTTCGCGCCTCAGTCCGGCGACCTCGAGGGCTGTTTGGTTGACTTCCAAAACGGTGCCGTCTGGTTTGAGCAGCCCCACTAATTGGAACGATTGATCGAAAATGGCTCGGAATAGTCTTTCGCGATCGCGCAGCATCTCTTCTGCGCGTTTGCGATCGCTGATGTCGCGAGTAACTGTTGCCAACCCGATCGGCTCGCCGGTTTCTGGGTTTTTGACGGTAAATATGGTGAAGTCAACCGGAATGTTTTCGTCGGTTTGAAAGTTCCTCAAGCGGAATTCACCTTGCCAAAAACCGTCTCGCACAGTAGGCGGCAGGATTTCTTCTTTGAAAAACTTAACATCTTCTGCTGAGAAGAAGTCATAAACATTTTTGCTTTTGACTTCTTCAATATTTGGCAATCCTACTAGTTTCATTCCAGCGGGATTCAGGTATGTTGCCTCTCCCTCCAGGGTGCCCGTGCCGATAAAATCCGAGCTGCTTTCTACGATCGAAATCAATCTTTGCTTTTCGATTTCGGCTTGCTTGCGCTCCGTGATATCGTTGTTAGTTTCTAAAATTGCTTTCGGTTTTCCCTGTTCGTCTCGCTGCAAATTCCAGCGGCTGAATACGGTGATTTTGGTGTCAGAATTGGTGGTGTGAATTATTTCTCCTTCCCAATAATCCTGCTCTTCTAACTGTGCCCAGATAGCTGCTAAAGGCTGGGGGAAAATGCTGTGCAATAGAGTATGGGTGATTTTCCCCAAGGCTTCTTTTTTTGTCCAGCCGTACATCCGTTCGGCTCCCTGATTCCAATAATTAATCGTGCCGTTGATATCCCGAACGATCAAGGCGTCGCTGGCAAGGTCGAGCATTTGCAAGGTCTGCTGCAAGGCTTCTTCTGCGCGCTTGCGTTCTGTAATGTTGCGGGCGATCGTTGAGAGAAATTCAACTTCAGAATTCTCGGATTTGTGGGCAATAACTACTTGAGAAACTGGTAGTTCTTCGCCGTCTAAACTCTGCCAAACTGTCTCGCCACTCCACACTCCGTCCCTGCAAGCTGCGGGGATACCGACGTTCACAAGAGTCTCGATACTTTTGGGGGATGTCAGGTCAGAAACGTTGATTCCGGTTAAATCTGCGTGCGGGCCAAGTCCCAACATTTCTCTGGCGGCGCGGTTGAGATAAATGGCGCGCTGTTGGGAGTCGGCTATGCCTACCCAGTCTGTTGTGGTTTCTAAAATTGCTTTGAACCGCAATAGTTCTTGTTCAGATTGGCGGCGGTCTGTGATGTCGCGCGCCAAGCCTAGCATTCCTAAAATGTTGCCTTTTGCATCTTTGAGGGGCAATTTCTGGGTGTCGAAGGTATGTACTTTGCCGTCAGCTAAGGTGCCTAAGTCGTTGGAGCCCCGGGCGAGGTGGTTCTCGGTTCGGAAGTTTTGGATTTGGTTCTGGGAATCGGTTTCGGCGTGGAAGTTGGGGAAGATTCGATCGACCGATATGCCGATTTCTGCGTCGTCTTTGCCGATAATTTCTGCTTGAGTTTTGCCGAAGGCGGCGGCGAAACCTGCATTGACTAGGGTGTAGCGCAAGTTTCCATCTTTGACGAAGATGCAGTCTGGCGTAGCGTCAATGACTGTGCGCAGCAACCTTTGGGAGCTTTGTGCTTCTGCGAGTGTGTGCCGCAGTTGTTCTTCCATTTGCACGCGCCGGGTGATATCTCTAATCGCGCAAACGAGAAATTTTCTGCCGTCGGCATCTACAAAGGTAGATTTTTTGGGGGAGACAAAGCGGGTATTTCCTGCTGGGTCTGTGATGGTTTTTTGGATTTCGCTGCTGCTATTTGCCAAGAAAGCTAATTCGTCTTTTTCTCGCTCTGCCTCTGCTTCCTCTTTGGGCAAGAACTCGTCGTAGCATTTGCCAATTAGTTCTTCTCTGCTGTGACCTATGTATTGACAAAAGGCATCGTTTAATGTTAACCAGTGGTGCTGTTCGTCTTTGACGTAAATCGGGTCGGGGATGGTGTTGAGGATGTTGTTTAAGAATTGTTCTGAGGCTTTTAATTGCTCTTGGACTGCGGTGCGATCGAGAATTTCCTGTTCCAATTGTGCGTTAGTTTGCAGGAGCTGCTCGGTTCTTTCATTCACTCGCTGCTCTAGTTCTGCAGTTAGCTGCTGCAATGCGGCTTCTGCCTGTTTGCGCTCGGTAATGTCGCGGCCTTCGGCGAGGATTTGAAATACTTCTCCTGTTGCATTTAACAGCGGCTTAAACGACACGTCAATTACTTTCACATCGTTGTTGGCGTCGGTGATTTCGTATTCTTCCCGGACAAACTGGCCGGTCGAGACTTGTTTAATGTTTGTTTTTAGGCGCTGCTGGTTGGTTGGAGATGATGCCCACCCAGGTGTCAGCCAAAATTTCATTCCCAGCACTTCTGATGCTTGGAAATCGCCCAATTCTAGCGCTCTCTGATTTGCTTCGATCAGAGTACCGTCTGACTCCAATAATGCGATCGCTTGAAAAGCTTGGTCGAAGATGGCGTGAAATCGCTGGGTAGTTTCGCTCAGGGCTTGTTCTGTTTCTTTTTTAGAGTTAAGGATTTGGGTGGAACCTACTAAGAAGACGTAGCGGTTGGACAAACTCAAAAAAGCGACCGCCACAATTACAGTTATCCAATCGACTACTGTTTGCACCACCGGAGAGTGCGGCAGTCCTAGGTATTCGGCGGCGTGGCCGCTGTGGCCGAAAGCGCAAGTCCAAAATATGCCTGCTGTGACTGTGGCGAAGATGTCGAACCCGAATTGACGGTTTCGCCACAAAGCTAAGCTAATTAGCCAGGCGATGGTAAAGTAACACCCACAAATGACGAAATTAGCAGCCCCAGCTACCAGCGATACCGAGAAGTCAGGCAATGTCAGGGTGAAAGTCGTTGCGATCCAGGTATAAAGAAGTTCGATCATAAAATTAAGGATTGGCAAATCGGATAGGGGCGATCGTTAGTTAAAATTATTGATGGCAAGCGATTGCAGACTTATCTGTATTGTTGATTTTTACCAGCGTTCGGAATGGGCGATCGCTTCTACATCGACAATCATTAGCAAGCGTCCTTGGGAATTGTAGAGACCTTTTAAGAATGGAGCTAGCTCGGGACTGACATCTAGTGCTGAGACAATGCGATCGGGATTGAGAGGTAAAACTCCTTCGACGCGGGAGACGGCCAATCCCATCCGCATTCTCGACAATCTCACGTCTCGCGGATCGGGCGCTTCCACCACTAAAATGCGGCTGCTTGGGTGGTAGATATCAACCGACTCGATGCCGGCAAACACTCCGAAGTCTGCTGCTGCTAAGATTTCGCCCCGCAAGTTGGTTAATCCCAGCAAAAATGGCAGGGTGTTGGGAACCGGGGAAATCGGTTGTTCCTTGAGAGAAAGGACTTCCCGCACTGCCTCTAATTCTATGCCGAACAGACTGCCTCCTTGACCGAACAGGAGAAATTGCTTTGTTCCACTTGTCTGATTCCCTGCAGCGGGGGGAGCCGTTGTGTTCATGGCTTATTTTTAGTTTCTAGTCTAGCTTACAAATTAGAGTTGTGCTTTTGGTCCGAAAGCCGATCGCTCGCGGCGAGTTTTTCAGCATCAGTTTTGGGCATCAAATGCTTGGGTTAAATAAATCCCGGGTTTGGCAAATAAGCAGGTAGCTATCATTAAACATAAAACTTTTAGGGGCTTCAAAAACCCAGTTTCTTTAAAAAAACGGGGTTTGTCGGTATAATGTTTTTTGGGAACCTGCCGAGCACTTTATATTCTGTTTACGCCGAAAGCAGGCGCTTCACGATCTTGACGAGTTGCTGAGGTTCAAAGGGTTTGCTGACGTAAGCGTCGGCGCCTAAATCGGTTCCCCAAGCTTTATCGATCTCGGTGTTTTTATGAGTACAAAATACTACGGGCAAGTGTGCAGTTGCGCGATCGCCCCGCAATTCTCTAATCACTTCAAACCCGTTCATTCGCGGCATCACTACGTCTAAAACGACCAGAGCCGGACACACTTTTCGGATCAGGGCGATCGCCTCTTCGCCGTCGCCAGCCCGCATCACCTCAAGTCCGGCATCTTGAAGAATGCGGCAGATGATTTCTAGTTCGCTCTTGACATCGTCCACTACTAAAACTTTTGACATGATTCCACACTTCCTTGCTGTTGTTGACGGCCGACTATATTTATTCAGAAGCTGACGCGATCGGCGGCTGTGAGACTAGACCGCGAAAGCGAACAAATTAATGTACTTCCAAATATAATATAGCCGATCGCATTGCTCAAGGTTGGCTGTCAGCGATAAAAAGCGATAAAAATTTACTTCGCTCACGGAATCGCCGTGAATAAATTCATCGGTAATTGGTAATTGGCTTTCCTCAAACGAACAGCTATTACTATAACCATCGAGTGGAATATAAAACCCGGATTTTCTAGGAGCTTTTTTTAGCTTTCTTCCGACTTATCTAGTTGTCATTGCTCGCGATGACGGAAACCACCTCAAACCCTGCAATTGCTTTCGGAGCGGCTCGCGAAAGTTAACCCACCGCGAACAATCACCTCATCAATTAGCAATTAGCCATTAGCCATTCCCCATTACCAATTGCCTGTTCCCCAAATTCAAGCTGCGATAATTACTCGCAAATTGCCCGGTTTTTTAGGAACCCGACAAGCGGTTGAGTAACCCGAGCGCTCAAATGAACAATCGAGCCAAGTTGAGCATAGTCTTAAGTTATTTAGCCAAAGTTTTTGAATAGATTCGGGCAGGGGAGAAGCGATAATTCGCAATTAATTTTCCGGAGCGTACTAAGCTGTTGCGGCATTTAAATTGTATGTCAAAAAAAATCAAAGTCTTGTGGGGTGTCCCGCCCGCCCTGAATATACAATTTAAATGCGCGACAGCTTATCCTAAATTTAACATCATTTGCAGCAGTTGAAAAATACTGCACGGAGCGATCGCTCGGGCTGTTGCGATCGTAGCCGCCGAAAAGTTCGGGGGGACCCTCCTAGGGTTGCAGCAATGTCATGTCAAATCAGCCTTGAGCTACTTCTAGAGCTGATTCGATGCGGCGGATCGCGATCGCCATCCCAAAGCTGTCAAAGCGTTGTCCTGTGACCAGACAGAGCCTGTGTGGTAGCCTGTGGGATTGTAGGCGGGAGATTTGGAGGATTGGGTGCCAATTCCCCAAGCGCCGAGTGGGCGATCGCTTACAGGTGACTCCGCAGTGGCTACAAATGTTTTTTCTCTAGTTAAACAGTATCTAGCATTATTACTAAGAGTGGCTTCCCCTTTTTTCAAAAGTTTAATTTTCTTGATTTTTTGACTCTCGACTTTGACCTTAAATTTTGATGTAGAGCGCCTTGAGGTAATGCTTCCTTCTTTGCATCATATCATTTTTTTCAGCCGACTGCCAACTAACAGTTAGATTCATGAAATAAACTTAACTTTTCTTAAAATAGGCAAAAAAAGTGAAACGGTGGGGGAAAAATCAGAATTATATAGCAATCCTAAATCCTTTGTGAATTTCTTACTCCCTACCCTTTGTAAGGGGAGGGTTGGGGTGGGGTAAAAAATTTACGACTCCTGCAAGGATTGCTATATCGATCAAACTAATATAGCAACCGCCCAAACGGTGAGGAAGTTCTTAATTGCTGAAACATGAGCTGAAGATTGCAACTTCCTTGTTCCTCGTTCCTTATTTCTTCAACATCTGCTACACCCCAGCTAAAACGATAATATGACTCAGGCAGAAACCGGGTGTTTGCGTAAAATAACCGGGTTTATTGAGTGTTGTATATAAGTTTTGGATAAGTAAACCCGCCGTGCGTTTAATTTGTCCTCGCACAGCTATCTGCTGTGGAGTCCTAACTCTGTCAATGCAGTGCCCAGGTGCTGGCTAAATTATTTAATCAGCGCAACGGAGAGCTAAATCGATTTTAGATTTTAGATTTTAGATTTTAGATTTAAAGAAAGCGCTCCCATTGATAAATGCGGGGGCTATCGATTTTAGATTTTAGATTTTAGATTTTAGAATTGAAGAAAGCGCTCCCACTGATAAATCCGGGGGCTATAGATTTTAGATTTTAGATTTTAGATTTTAGAATTGAAGAAAGCGCTCCCATTGATAAATCCGGGGGCTATCGATTTTAGATTTTAGATTTTAGATTTTAGAATTGAAGAAAGCGCTCCCATTGATAAATCCGGGGGCTATAGATTTTAGATTTTAGATTTTAAATTTTAGAATTGAAGAAACCGCTCCCACTGATCGATCCGAGGGCTGGTGAGGAGCATTCCGAGCTTTTTTCTCGCTTCACGGATGAATCAGTCGATTTGAGATTTGAGATTTGAGATTTGAGATTGAAGAAATTGAAGAAATTGAAGAGATTGAAGAAAGCGACCTCACTGATAAACCCGGGGGGCTGGCGATCGGGATTCAAAGCTTTTTCCTCGCTCCACGGATGAATCCGGGGGTTCCGGACCAAATTGCTTGATTGTCAAATTCATCGGTGAGAGAGAGACGGCGATCGGCTATAATAAAGGACTAGAGGAAAAGAACACGCTCAGACCCGAAAATATGGTTGCCATCCAAAGAAATCTCAACATTGCCGCCCTAGAAGCAGAATACAGTCAAAAAACACCGCGAGAAATTCTCAAATTTGCCCTAGAAAATTTTGACAATATCTCAATTTCTTTCAGCGGGGCTGAAGATGTAGTTCTGATCGATATGGCCTCAAAAATTACCAAAAATTTCCGCGTTTTCACCCTAGATACCGGACGCTTGCACTCAGAAACCTATGAGTTTTTGGATCGAGTCAGAAAACATTACGGCATTAAATTAGAAGTAATGTTTCCCGATGCAGCAGAAGTACAAGCCCTAGTAGAAGAAAAGGGATTGTTTAGTTTTTATCAAGACGGTCACAAAGAATGCTGCGGTGTGCGGAAAGTCAAGCCGCTGCGCCGTAAACTGAATACTCTCGATGCTTGGATTACTGGTCAGCGGAAAGACCAAAGTCCCAGTACCCGCAACGGTATTCCGGTCATTGAAGTTGACAGTGCATTCTCAACTCCCGACCATGAATTAATTAAATTCAACCCCTTAGCAAACTGGTCTTCGGCAGAGGTTTGGGAATACATTCGCGCTTTGGAGGTGCCTTACAACAAGTTGCACGAACGCGGTTTTGTCAGCATTGGTTGCGAACCTTGTACGAAGCCGATATTGCCCAGCCAACACGAACGCGAAGGTCGCTGGTGGTGGGAAGAAGCGACGGTAAAAGAGTGCGGTTTGCACGCTGGTAACGCACAAAAATAGTCAAGGGATTAGTCGTAGGGTGCGCAAGAATAAGTGCGCATCACATAAATAGTAGGGTGCGCCAGACCGCGCACCTTACTCAAGAATCAAGGCGGATCGCACAAATAGTAGCCTAAGAATTCGCAATTACAAGAAATAAAAATTAAGATAAGCTTGCAACCGAACTTTGATAGGATGATTAACATTCAGAAAAGTTTTTAAGCCAGGTACTTATGCTCGCGTCAACTAGCGAATTGCTGAACACGGCCCGGAGAAACGCTTATGCGATCGGCGCTTTTAACGTCTACAACCTCGAAGGAGTAAAAGCCGTCATCGATGCCGCCGAAGCGCTGCAAAGTCCTGCTATGCTGCAACTTCACCCCAGCGCCCTCAAATACGGAAAATCGCCTTTAGTCGCGCTTTGCATGGAAGCCGCGCGCAAATCTTTAGTGCCGATCGCAGTACACTTAGATCACAGCACCTCACAAAAAGACATTCATCTCGCCCTAGGCGCCGGCATCAAATCAATTATGGCAGACGGTTCTCCTTTGCCCTACGAACAAAACTTAATATTTACGCGCGAAATGACTAAATTATCCCACGCTAACGGTGCGGTAGTGGAAGCAGAAATCGGCAGAATTAGCGGCACGGAAGACGGTTTGACTATCGAAGAAAAAGCCGCAAAAATGACAGATCCATTGGAAGCAGTAGAGTTTATTAAAGAAACTAAGGTTGATTTTTTAGCAGTAACAATTGGCAACGTTCACGGCAAATATTTCAGCGAACCCAAACTCGATTTCCCGCGTTTAGCAAAAATCCGCGCTTCTGTTTCAGTGCCGTTAGTGCTACACGGTGCTAGCGGTTTGCCGGAATCAATGATCGATCAATCTATTAAATTAGGAGTATCTAAATTTAATGTGAATACGGAAGTTCGCGAAGCTTATATGGACGTGTTAAAAACTAGCAGTTCTTTGTCAGATCCAGATTTGTTGGAAGTAATGGAAAAGGCGATCGATGCCATGCGATCGGTCATTTCTGACAAACTGCAACTTTTTGGTTCGGCCGGAAAAGCTTATTTGCATCAATCTCCCTACGCGGATGAATTCACCGCAAAGAGTACCAGCGACAAACAAGCGGAAACTAATCAAGTTCTTATCAACTCTTAAAGCCTGTGTGTAGTGAGGATCCAGAGTCTTCTTTTGAAGTCAAAAAAAAACTAAAGTCTTGACTGCGAACCAGTTTTTAGTCAGGACTTCAGTCTTCTCTAACCGTTTAAAAATCGATCGGGATCGATGCCAGATTCCCGCAGCCGCCGAATTAAAGACTGCAATTGAGCTTCCGCTTGTTGAGCCCTAGATTCCGCTGACTCGGCCCGCTGCAGTTGCTGTTCCGCTTCAGTGAGAATCCAATTGCCATCAACATCATACCAGCGCAACCACAGTCGATCGATTCCCTGAAACTCCCCTTGCCACAAACCCAAGCCCAAACTTAGGTCAGGAATCCACACTCGCGACTCGGGCAATTCTAATTCTTGATAGTGTCCGCCCTTCAATTCAAACACTCGCAATTTGTTAGTATAGCGGCTGAAAACGGCATAAACAGGAACCCGCAAAATTTGCTCGTAAACCTCCCATTTTCTGGGCGGTTCCTCCTTCGTCTCGGCCTCCAAAACTTGCCCGTTAC
The DNA here is from genome assembly GCF_036702495.1 of Microcoleus sp. C2D2. NCBI lineage: Bacteria > Bacillati > Cyanobacteriota > Cyanophyceae > Oscillatoriales > Microcoleaceae > Microcoleus > Microcoleus sp. C2D2. The sequence goes on from NZ_JAUBTO010000096.1 coordinate 11,909, forward strand.
CCGCAGTGTTTCCCGACTGAGGTGGCAACTTTTCTTCATCGGTATTGTCGCCTAAATCTTCTTTTTCCGTTCCCGGCGAAAGCAGTTCTACAATTACAAAAGGATTCACGCCTTCCTGCCAAGTAACATAACTAATTCGCAGTTCGGATCGATCGTAAAGTCGGGGAACTCCCACAACTCCAAACCAATCCGGCCGCTTGTGCCGCAGAGTGTGATGCACGTCATAATAAAGGTTCATGTCGGTGCCGCTAAATATCTCAGAAGCCGGATAATTCCGAGGTCGAAACGTCAGGGTCAACAACTGCGGCTGCAAATCGTGAAATTCGTCAGGCAAACCAGGTTCCTCCGGGTCTTCGCTGGGTAAATCGTACATGGTCGGCAGCGTTTCTCTGGGCGATCGCGGCGGATCGGTTTGCGGCACAGGATATTTAAAAGGCAACATATAATATTGAGAAATGACTGCATTTATGCTAACATCATTTTTATACTTGCAGGACGAGCGCCAACACCCTGTAAAACGTTTATTTCAAACTTTTCTTCCTCTCTTCCGTGAAGCCAATCTAAAATCTAAAATCTAAAATCTAAAATCGACTGACCCGAACTTCTGCACTATGATCGACATTCCTCAACTGATTGCTCAAGAACTTTCCATTCATCTGTCTCAAGTCAATAATGCTCTGGAACTTTTCGCCGAGGGAGCAACTATTCCGTTTATTGCCCGCTACCGCAAAGAACGCACGGATTTGCTGAATGAAATTCAGTTGCGGGACATCTCCGATCGCTTCACGTATCTGACGGAAATAGAAGACCGCAAAAAATCGATTTTAGATACGATTAGCTCTCAGGGGAAACTCACTGAAGAACTGCAAGCTAAAATCGAATCGTGTTTGCAAAAAAACGAACTAGAAGACCTTTATCTGCCTTACAAACCCAAGCGGCGGACGCGAGCGACAATTGCTAGGGAAAAAGGTTTGGAACCGCTGGCAGAATTTATCAAGTCTCTGAACTTACCGACGGCTAAACCAGCAGATTTGGAGGCGGAAGCAGCTAAATACATTTCGGAAGAAAAGGGAGTTAAAACAGCAGAAGAAGCTCTCAAAGGTGCTGCGGATATTTTGGCGGAAGCGGTTTCGGAAAAAGCAGAATTGCGGGCTTATTTGCGAGAGTTTTTAATGAAAACAGGAGTTTTTGTCTCGAAAATTAAAGATGATTTCCCGGAAGGAAGCACTAAATTTGAAATGTACCGCAATTACCAAGTTGCTGCGAGAAGCGTTCAGTCGCACAATATGTTAGCGCTGTTTCGGGGGGAAACGGAAGGAGTCTTAGATTTGGAACTGGCTTTTGATGAATCCGCAGTGATGGCTTATTTGGAAGCTCAGGAAATTAGAACTAGGATACCGGAAGTTAAAGAGTTTTATCGATCGACTTTGAAGGATGCCTTCAACCGACTGATGAAGACTTCGTTAATTACAGAAGTGCGATCGCACAACAAAGCCGTCGCTGATATCGAGTCGATCGCCACTTTTGAAACCAACCTCCGCGAGTTGCTGCTGTCGGCGCCGGCGGGAATGAAACCGACACTGGCGATCGATCCGGGATTTCGCACGGGGTGTAAAGTTTCCGCCCTAGATGAAACCGGGCAATTTTTAGAATATCAAGCAATTTTTCCCCACCAAGCGGCCGCTCAGCGACAACAAGCTGGTAAAATTGTCAAGCATTTAATTGAAAAATATAAAATTGAATTAATCGCGATCGGCAACGGTACAGCTTCCCGGGAAACAGACGAATTTGTTTCGGAAGTTTTGGCCCAAATGGACAGGAAACCGATTAAAGTCATGGTGAATGAATCCGGTGCATCGATTTATTCAGCCAGCGAGGTGGCGATCGCCGAATTTCCCGACCTCGACATCACCGTCCGCGGCGCAGTCAGCATCGGACGGCGCTTGCAAGACCCCCTCGCCGAACTCGTGAAAATCGACCCGAAATCAATAGGAGTCGGTCAATACCAGCACGATGTTGACCAAAAACTGCTCAAAAAGAAACTCGACGAAACCGTCGAAAGCTGCGTTAATTATGTCGGAGTTGACTTAAACACAGCCTCGAAAGAACTGCTGACATTTGTATCGGGAATGACGGCCACAGTTGCCAAAAATATCGTCAATTACCGCAACGAAAACGGCGCATTTAAAAATCGCCGCCAACTCCTGAAAGTTCCCAAACTCGGACCAAAAGCTTTTGAACAAGCAGCCGGGTTTCTCCGCATTCGCGGCGGCGAAAACCCCCTGGACAATACAGCAGTTCATCCAGAAAGTTATCCTGTCGTGCAGGCGATCGCCAAGGATTTAGACTTGCCGCTGACAGGAATAACACAAATTTCGGAAAAAATCAAGACTGTAAACATCAAGAAATATGTCACCGAAAAAGTCGGTGAACCAACACTCCGAGACATTATTTCCGAACTAGAAAAACCGGGAAGAGACCCGCGTGCCGAGTTTAAATATGCCACTTTCCAAGCAGGAATCAAAGAAATCTCCGATTTGCAAGTTGGGATGGAATTAGAAGGCATAATCACGAATGTAGCTAACTTTGGAGCCTTTGTTGATGTGGGAGTGCACCAAGATGGTTTGGTTCATGTTTCTCAATTAGCCGATCGATTCGTAGATGACCCGAAACAGATTGTTAAAGTCGGGCAAGTTGTGAAAGTGCGGGTTTTGGAGGTGAATGAGAAGTTAAAGCGGGTTAGTTTGACAATGAAGCTGCAAGAAAAACCGCAACCGCAAAATGGCAATAGCGCGAGGCTTCCGCCCCCGCGCCGACGTTGAAACTTTGGGGGAAAGCTGAAAAAGGGCGATGGCGTCCCGCCCTCGCCCGTGCTACGGCTATAATTGTGTAATCCTCACCAACCTCAAATTTATATGGTTGCAAGTAAAAGCGACACCTACGTCTCTCCTGAAGATTATTTAGCAGCCGAGAAAGTCAGTCCGATCAAACACGAGTACAGGCAAGGTGAAATCTATGCAATGGCAGGGGCAAGCAAAGCTCATGTTATCATTTCGGGAAATGCGTTTGCACTGTTGAGAAATCATCTTCGGGGGAGTGGCTGCATAACTTACATGGCAGATATGAAAGTTCGGATTGAGGCATCAAATTTCTATTACTATCCCGATGTAGCGGTTAGTTGTGATGAACGAGACAAAAATGCTGATGAAGATTTCATTCGCTACCCGCGCTTAATTGTGGAAGTTTTATCGCCGACTACAGCGGCTTTTGACAGAGGCGATAAATTTGCTGATTACCGCACTTCTGAAAGTTTGCAAGAGTATGTATTAATCAATCAAGAAAGAGTTAGTGTAGAGTGTTTTCGCCGGAATGCAGAGGGTTTGTGGGTGCTTTATCCTTACACTCAAGGACAAGAGGTTCAGTTTGCTAGCGTTAATTTTAGCTGTGCGATCGAGATATTGTATGAAGATGCGATCGAGATTACTTGATTTTAATTACTCCTGAATCACTGGAATAATGCGGAATTAGATCTGGAGATGATTGAACCGCGAAGACGCGAAGGACGCGAAGGAAGAGAAGAGAAGAAGAAGCTGGTAATTGCTATTTTTTCTGGGTGGCTTTCCAAGTGCCGCCGTAGAAGTAAAAAGGATTGTTTTTACTTACCGATCCCCAACATTTAAGACACAAAAAAAACCACTGCCCCGACTCGTCATACCGGGCGCGGTAGAGAGTCGGGGCAGATTGGGAACAGCGATCGCAATATTTGATTCTGATTGCCCTGGCCATTGTTACTCAGTTTCAAACAATAAGGGACTCTTGAGGGCGGGCGAATATCATGCGGCCGGCGCTGGTTTGCAGGGCGCTGGTGACTACGACTCGGGCTTCGCCGCCGACATAGCTGCTTCCTGCTTCTACGACAACCATTGTGCCGTCATCCAAGTAACCGATTCCCTGAGAGGGTTCTTTGCCTTCTTTGCGGATTTTTAGTTCGATCGTATCTCCCGGCAAATAAGTGGGCCGCACCGCATGAGTCAAATCGTTGATATTCAAAACCGGCAGTTTTTGGACGGTAGCTACTTTCGATAAGTTGTAATCGTTGGTGAGCAAAATGCCGTCGATCTCCAAAGCGAACCGGACTAATTTCGCATCGACTGTGGCAAGATCTTCGTAGTCTGCCGAGTGAATTTGAATCCGTTCTGGATATGTTTCTTTGATGCGGTTGAGTACATCTAAGCCGCGGCGCCCGCGCACTCGCTTTTGATCGTTGGCGGAATCAGCTACCAGTTGCAGTTCTTGGAGCACGAATTGCGGCACGATAATTTGACCTTCGAGGAAACCTGTTTCTAGCAGGTTTTCAATTCGACCGTCAATAATGCAGCTAGTATCGACAACTTTGGCACTTGCTGGTTTGAAGGTACCTTCGGCTACCAACACCGTGTCAAAGCTTTTGGGGTTGATCAGCCGCAAGAAAGCGCGGCCGTGGGTGTCGGTCAAACTGACGCCTGTGAAGCCGAACATGACGCTACCCAAGACTGCGACTAGAGGTTTGATGAAGCCGAACTCGCGGGGAATTGGCAGCAGGAACAGCGGAGCCAGCATTAAGTTCGCTACTAGCAGTCCGATGATTAAGCCGATCGCCCGCGTCAGCAGCATCTCCACTGGCAGATCGCGGACTTGTTTTTCCAGACGGCGATAGGTTGTTTGAGCCACTAATCCCATCACGAAGCCGATTAATGCTCCAAAGGAGCCTAGTACAGAACTTAAACCTTGTATATTTGTAACTTGCTGCAGCAGATTGCTCGGCAGCAGTTCGACTCCGTAATAGCCGATGCCTCCGCCTGCGATTATGAATGAGATAATTATGATTGCGTCTAGCATTAGTTCTAGTTGTTAATGAATTTATTCACATTATATCTTTTCAGTGCTGATACTTGTTTTCATGCTTTGGTCGGATATCGCTATCTTTACTCAGGGCTTTTCATAAACTTATATTTCGCCGTTGTACCCTTTGCGGGATGTGCCGCCGAGTCGATCGGCATTTACCACGCCCCGCCGAAAGCAGGCACGAGGTGCGAATAGACCGCCCTGCGAGCTGTCCGGGAATTGTGGCAGCTCGAAACTGGTACGAGGTTAAACTACAAGAGCCGATCGTTTGCAGCGCTTTTTTGCTAACAAAATGTCATAATATACATAATTATTCATAACAGTTTAATTAAAACTTTAGATTTGATGTTGAGCTTGCGGCTCCAGAGCTAATGAACCCTACCACAGATTATTTAACATTTGAATTAAAAAAAAGTGCGCAAGTGGCAAATTCCGGCATTCCCAGTTCGGCTTACCTGCACGTACCTTTTTGTCGCCGCCGCTGTTACTACTGCGATTTTCCGGTTTTTGTGGTGGGCGATCGCAAACATGGCGAGAATTCCGGCACAATTATGCAATACGTTGCTGTACTGTGTCAAGAAATTCAAGAAACTAAAAATTTAGGCGCATCTCTGAAAACAGTTTTTTTTGGTGGCGGCACGCCTTCGCTGCTTTCTGTCACTCAGTTGAGCAATATTTTAGAGACTCTCGACGGCAAATTTGGGATTGCTGCTGAGGCGGAAATTTCTATAGAAATAGACCCGGGTACGTTTACTTTAGAACAGTTGCGGGGATATGCAGCGGCGGGAGTAAATCGAGTTAGTTTGGGAGTGCAAGCTTTTCAGGATGAATTGCTGCAAGCTTGCGGGCGATCGCATTCTGTCGCTGATATTTTTGAAGCGGTAAAAATAATTCGATCGGCTGGTATGGTCAATTTCAGTTTAGACCTGATTTCGGGACTGCCGCACCAAACTTTAGAACAGTGGGAAGCTTCCTTGCAATCGGCGGTGGAAATTAGCCCGACTCACCTGTCGAGTTACGACTTAATTGTTGAGCATGGAACTGCTTTCGGGCGCTACTTTCAAGCAGGGGCGCAGCCGCTACCAGCAGATGAAACCGCTGCTGGTATGTACCGTTTGGCGCGGGAAATTCTCACCGGTGCTGGCTACGAACATTATGAAATTTCTAATTACGCTCGCGATGGCTATCAGTGCCGCCACAACCGCGTTTATTGGGAAAATCGCCCTTATTACGGCTTGGGCATGGGGGCGGCGAGTTACGTGGAAGGCCGGAGGTTGACAAGGCCTCGCAAAACTCAAGAATATTATCAGTGGGTGCGATCGATGTCTCGCCTCAATTCCCCTGCTACCTCAAAACTTGGAGGGGAAACCCAGCCAGATAGGGATCGAGAAATTGAGCAAAATTTTCAAGTCTCAGACAATGACGTTTTGTTAGAAACGCTGATGCTAGGTTTGCGTTTAGCAGAAGGAGTTAGCCTGTCGGCGCTGACTCAAAAGTTTACTCAGCAAACCGTCGATAAAATTTGGCGTTGTTTGCAGCCCTACTGGCGGCAAGGATGGGTGGAAATTATGACTGAGGATAGGGCGATTCCCTACGGGATAGCTCCGCTTCACGCAACTTTAGGCGAGGGCGCGAAACTGCCGCTTTCGGGCAATTTGAGGTTGAGCGATCCCGACGGTTTTTTATTTTCTAATACAATTTTAGCCGATTTGTTCAGCAAGTTAGGCGAGGATAATTAGCTCTGTCTGAGGAAGTACACCCCCCGGTAAGCGCGATCGACCTTAAAGCCGAGGCCGCCAATGTGACAGCCAGCAAATGAAATTGAGCCCTTGCTTTATGCTGTCAAAAATGACCTATTTTCTATCGATCCCTAAACAAATCTTAAAGGCGAACTAAGCCTTGAGATAGACGCAGCGACTGAAATCCGGCTGTCATACTTAGGAGTAACAATTTAAAAAATACCTTGATGGAAACTCTAACTTTAGAACGCAACAACATCCACAGCAATCCCAATCTGGCAATTAGCGAGCGCGGCTGCAATCAGGCTTCAAAGTGTAATTTTTGCGGTCACTACAAAATGCAAAGAGGTTCAGTGGGTCACTGTCAATTGTTGAACGCACCTGTTCGGGGAGGATGGAAATCTTGCGCTTTAGCAATGCCGCCTTTTGCACCTTCTTGGGAATACGTGGAATGCGCCAATGTTTCCCCAGCGGCCTTAATTAATTAACCCAAACAATGTAGAAAAAATTTTGTTTTAACGGATGATATGCTATATATGCTATATTTAGTTTAGGCCAGTCGCTGATGGCTCGCACAATTTCACAAACAAGTTAAAAAAATGAATTTGACACTAAATGAAGTTATTTCCGAACCTCAGGCCCCCATTTTGTGTTGGTATCTAAATACTACCAGCCAAGTGCAAATCGCTCGGATTACAAATATTCCTAATTGGTATTTTGAGCGGACGGTTTTTCCAGGGGATCGTTTTTTGTTTGAAGCGCTGCCGGAAGCTCAGTTAGAAGTTTGCAGGAGTACGGAGACGGGTGGTATTGTGTGCGAGCGAATTTTGTGCGATCGGCTGCGAGTTGAAGAGTTAAGCACGGCTGATTGAAGATAATTCCCCAGACTTACCAACGAGGGGTAGAAACCCGGTTTTTTTTCAGAAACCGGGTTTCTCTGTGTGATTATAAAAACTCGGTTCGCGATCGCACTTGCAAACCAAAACACTAGCTATGGAGATGCTGCGTAATATCATGTCCGGTCGAGGGACCGCGATTTTTGTATGGGCCCGTGAGCCAAGAATACCTGCCAATAACTGACCATCTCAAAAACCCGCCCCTACCGGGATATTATGGTTAATCGATCGGACATGATATAAGTCCTGAAGAGAAAGGTTTAGGCCCAGAGATTAGGCTTCCATTGATTGCGGATAGCTTCAACCAAAAGTCCTTCTAGGTTCCGCACCTTTCCCCGCTGCTGATTTTCTGCAACAACCGCCATTGCATCCCGTACCACCTCAACGCTGGTAGTGAGGAGCAAGTTTTTGAGCCAGGCATTCAATTTGAATCCGGCTGCTTCTACTTCTTGCCAAATGGTATTATGGCGATCGCTTGCGGGAACTGCTTGAGTCTTGGCAGAATTCGGATCGGCCTGAGCTAAGGTCATTAGACGATCGAGGCGATCGACACCGCCCCGCTCTAGAAGGTAAACTTAGCTCGAAGGATTTACCAGAAACCTGTTGGGAAGTTTCTTTGAATCTCTATGGTCAGCATTTTGGGTCAACACAATTCTTTCAGAAGAAAATTGATGCTTTGCTTGAATTTCAACAGAAAAATTTTGTGCTTTCTGCATTGAACCTTGCGTTGCGCTATGAATGTGAGCCTTCATGGATGGTGGAGCGGCTGCAAAGTCACTGGTCATACTGGAAAAAATACATAGATTCGGTATTTTTCCTTTCACACACCTATGCTGAAAAATTGTTGAAGGCTTGGGATATTTCTAAAGCTGAAGCTACAGAACTAGCTGAAACAATTTTTGATAGTCTTTGGAGATAAGCTGTTGTGCATTTAAATTGTATATTTCGAGTCCCGATCAAAAATCGTCAAATCCTCTCCCCCTCTCCCCTTCACCCCCTCTCCCTCTCTAATACCATAGGCAATCTAGATGCAACACAGCTTATGAGCCTTTTCATTCTACTAAGGAAGTTGTATGGGATTGGCCAGAACCAAAGACACTTTCGCCGCAATTAATACTAATGTTGAGGTGTCTCCGTATAATAGCCTTCCTTAGAATGCAAGTACCTAGTAACCGCTTAGACATGAGGATAGATGAGGGCGATGCTGTCCTTTCATCGGCAATATGTAGGCAAACAAGAGAGAACTATCAATCATCTGTTCGCTTTGTTCCTGATGATACTGCTGAAACTGTGGAGCGTCTGTTGCAGCATTCGGAGTTAATACCAGAACTTCTAGTAAGTTTGGAAACAATTTTATGGCTGATTAATAAGCCTAATCAAGCAAATGGATCTAGCTTTATTGAGAGTATCGGTTCAATTGAACAAAGCGTAGGACTTTTAAGAAAATTTTTGTTCAATTCTGGCTTAAGAGAAACCTGGCCTCTTTTAGCTCTAGCTGTCGAGCAACAAAAAGTTAAAGGGCAGGATGCTGTGAATCGGTTGCTACCCTTCTTGGATGGTGAGACTCAGATATCTATTGCTGGCCAAGTAGTAGAGACAATTCAAGAGTATTTTAAACAATCAGATGAGAGGCAAAAACAACGATTTTTCATGGCACTACGAGAGCAAATTGGATTAGATGAAATCTTACCTGGATTAAAGCAGTTTGCCGAACCTATGGATCTAACTGTTGACGAGTTGGTAGGAGCATACATTAAGGTTTACTCTGGCTATGGGTATCCAGGTTCTCAGCAAAATGAATATACCATTGACCAAATTAAAAAGTTACTGACTACTGCCACAGATGCCATAAAACAGGGTGATAAACCAAAGAGACCGTTGTGGTTTATCTTTGAATTCCCGTGGTCGTCTGATTTAGCTGTAATAGGACAAGCACGACAACTCTTAGAAGTAATTCTTGACAATTACTCGGAATCTTCAGAATTTCCCATTACCGAGCTAAGTGCTACTCTCTTCCTCAAGTTGTTGGTTTATGACACTCATATACAAGAAATAGCACCTCGTTTGTTTACAATTCTGCCACTTACTAAACTTTTTGAATTTAGAATAGCTTGGCTTATTCGTGCTATTTCCGGTGAAATTGCCCCCGAATATCTATCCGTACTGCAATCGTTAACGCAGCACGAGCAAGAAGCTGTGCGTGTAGGAAGCGCACTTCTTTTGAAAGCTGTTATAGACTCAATAGATGACTATCCTGGGTATAGAAAAACCGCATTTAAAGGGTTAAAATTTCTTGGGTAGATTCAAGTTTAGGAATGAGTTTTATTAATGACGACGACAGCAAACGTCGTCTGATAGGGATTACTCTTCTTACTTTGTCCTCAAACTATCCGGTTGAGGATGTCAATTACCGAAATCTAATCTGGGATAACTTAAAGCAACCCAAAACAGATGAAGAAGAGGCGGCTTGGAATCAATTATTACAAGAAATTTTGATGCCCGAGGAGAAATATCCGATGTGGCGTAAACTGCTAGAAGGAATTCTCGCAAAACCCTCGTTTTATAGCAGATCAGTATTAAGTGCAGCGATGGAGCGATATCAAGAGATTGCTAAGACTGCCGATCTTACAATTCCTGAGATTGAATAGAAAATATTGGGATTGTTGTAAGGACTTATAGGACTCATTTGGGATCTAGAGTGAGCTTAGGCGATCGCCGCTAATCTTTTCTGCATGAGCCTCACAAAACAAAGGTTAATTTTTATTGTAGCATGAGCTAAAGTTATTTCAAAAATTTTAATGAGACTTTTACACCTTTCCATCCAAGAATTACTTCTTTCGATATTTTTTGGGTAGCAATCCAGTATAGTAACAGCATTTTTTCTTTACTAGCTGCTGTGCTAGCCCGATCGAGCCGATGCTCTAGTTGCTCAACTGTTTCCGGGCTTTCTACCTTAAGTGTGTTGGCGATATTTGCCCTCCTCTACTTTTAGCCTGTATTTAGTGTACCTTCCTAGTGAATTGGTATAAGCCCCAACTTCGTAGAAAGCGGGTTTCTCGCCACCCCATGCGTAAGCCCTGAAACTGTCGGAAATGTTGATCTAAGCTAAATTATAAAAAATCAACCACTGTTTAATACTAAAACCCGATGTCCCTCACCGAACAAATCCTCTCCCAACTGCCAGCAGACGCCCTCGGAGGCCTGAGAAAAGTCGATCGACTCTGGGAAAACCTCAAACAAAACACCGCACCAGCACCCCAAGCAGTCAAACACAGCCAACAACCCCTGGAAACCCTCGACTTCGACATAGTTATCGGCGGCGGAACCCTAGGAATATTAATCGGTACAGCCTTAGCCGTGCGGGGCTGGCGAGTAGCCTTGCTCGAACGCGGCACCCTGCGAGGCCGCGATCAAGAATGGAACATTTCTCGCAAAGAATTAGACGCATTCTTAGAACTAAATCTGCTATCTGTTGAAGAGATAGAAAAGGCCATAGCCACCGAATACAACCCAGCCCGCATCAGCTTTGCCAACACCCCCGACATTTGGATTTCGGGCGTACTAAACATCGGAATAGACCCTGTTTACCTCCTCGAAACCCTCAAGCAGCGATTCCTCCAAGCTGGAGGAAAAATATTTGAAAATACCCCCTTTAAAATAGCCACCATTCACCCAGATGGAGTCCTTGTAGAATCGGAAAATACCGATTTACAACTTGCTAAAAATTTATTTAAAACCCGATTATTCTTAGACGCTATGGGACATTTTTCGCCCATTGTCCGCCAAGCAAGACAAGGCAAAAAACCCGACGCCGTATGTTTAGTAGTCGGCAGTTGCGCTCAAGGATTTCCCAAAAACGACACCGGCGACATATTTGCATCCTTCACCCCAATGCAAAATCAGTGCCAATATTTTTGGGAAGCATTTCCAGCCAGAGACGGCCGCACCACCTACTTATTTACCTACATAGACGCCGACACAGAAAGATTCAGTTTAGAAACATTATTTGAAGAGTATTTGCGCTTGCTTCCCCAATATCAAAACGTCGAACTCGAACAGTTAAAATTCCAAAGAGCACTCTACGGATTCTTCCCCTGCTATCGCCAAAGTCCTCTAAAAACGCCTTGGAATCGCATACTCCCAGTCGGAGACAGCAGCGGTAGCCAATCTCCCCTCAGCTTTGGCGGTTTCGGCGCAATGGTACGCCACCTCAAACGCTTGACTCTAGGAATTGAGGAAGCTTTGACAAGCGATAGTCTCAGCAAAAATTCCCTGGCACTTTTGCAACCCTACCAGCCGAATCTATCAGTTACCTGGTTGTTTCAGCGTTCGATGAGTGCTGCGATGAATCAAAAAATAGACCCCAATCAAATCAATCAACTTTTGGCTGCCGTGTTTCAGGTAATGGAAGAGTTGGGAGAACCGGTACTCAAACCGTTTCTTCAAGATATCGTGCTGTTTCCGGCTTTGTCCCAAACCCTGTTTAAAACAGCAATTAGCCATCCCGGATTAGTTATGAAAATTATCCCGCAGGTTGGAATAGCTAATTTGCTCGATTGGATGGTTCATTATGTGAATTTAGGAATTTATACGGGATTGCTGCCTTTGGGGAAAGCCGTAGAACCGCAGGTAAAAAATTTAGCGCCGCAGCAGCAATACTATTTTCACCGATTAGTTGAAGCGTGGCAATATGGAGCTGGAGGCGATTATTAAGTGAACAGGCTCTCCGGCTTGTTCCACAAGAAAATTACTCGTTGCCAGGCTCCAGCCTGGTAATGCAGATCCCGAGGCTCGGCCTCGATTTTCGGGAGCGAGGCAGAGCCTCTAGATATGGGTTACCAGGCTGGAGCCTGGTAACCAGTTAACTGATATATTAGTTGTGAGTTATGAAGGAGCTATAACGGCTAAAGCTTGAGGAATCACTCGGAATTTTGCAGGGGTGTAAGTTGTGATTTCACCGTCGGTATTAATCGGACGGCGTTTGCGAGTATTAACCTCAAATTCTTGAGCTTGCAATGTGCGAACGTTAGGCCGACTGGTATGATTGCCTTGCTTCATAGCGGGCAGTAAACCAATGATTTCCCACCAGTGTTTTGTTTCCAAACTGTACAAATCCAGTCGCCTGTCGTCGATGGTGGCATCCTCGGCAACTGTCATGCCGCCGCCGTAATAGCGGCCGTTGCCAATGGCTATTTGAATAGTTTTAACCTTAAAAGATTGGTTGTTTACCTTAATTTCTGCTCGAAACGGTCGCGCTGACAAAATTGTCTGCAAAGCAGTAAAAGCATAAGCTAAAATTCCCCAGCGCTGCTTGACGTCTTTAGTCAGCCGCTGGGTAATTTGCACGCTCAATCCCAAACTCGCCACATTAAAAAAATGCTGGCCGTTCACCCAACCTAAGTCTATTAGCCGAACTTTACCGCTGGCAATTACTTGACAAGCTGCGGATAAAGCTGTGGGAATTTTCAGAGTGCGAGCGAGGTCGTTAGCCGTTCCCATCGGCAAAATACCCAAGGGTAACTTGGTGTCTATCAAACCTTCTATGGCGGCGTTGAGAGTGCCGTCGCCGCCACCGATTATTACTAATTCGACTTGATTTTGGTAGCGCCGAATTGTTTCGGGAAGTTCGCGGGGGTGGTCGGTAGATTCTATAATTAACTCAAAACCCAGTGCTTCTAATTCTACAGTGGCTTGAGATAATAGCTTTTGCCCTTTTCGGGAGTGCTGGTTTACTAAAAGTAGAGCTTTCTTCATTTGTTAATTTTTAATGGGGAATATGGAGTATTTTTAATTACAATAAGTATAGCTTGATGGCTTAACTGTATGAAATTAATGCTTTAGTTCCATTTTACCCGTTATGATGGATTGACAAAAATGTCAAAAAATGGATAATGGTAGCAAAAGATTCCTAAAAAGTACCTCCGGTCTGGGCTAGCAGCAAACAATCTCGATTCTAGATCGAAGCAAAACTAAAATTATGTATAATTTTTTAGAACAAGCGCAAGTCGCTGCCGATCGCAAAAACTGGCCCTTGTTAGTCGAATGCTTGCAGCAAGTGACAGCCAAGGGCGGTAAGTCGCAGGAACAACACATTTTAGAGCAAGCTGTTAGTTTAGCAATAGAAGCCTTGGAATGGGGTGATTTTCAAGACCGCTGGGAAATTGCTAAAGTATTGCCCAATCTGGGAAATGGCGCGATCGCACCTTTAATTTCGATTCTGGAAGACGAAGACGCAGACACGGAGCAGCGGTGGTTCGCCGCCCGCATCCTCGGAAAGTTCGATCGCCCGGAAGTGATTCAAGCTTTAGTAGAATTGGTCAAAAATTCCGACGAAGAATTGAGCCAAATCGCCGCCGAAACCCTAGGGAATTTCGGCCCTCGGGCCATAGAATCCCTCGCAACTCTCCTACTCCAAGAAGACTCGCGACAGTTTGCAACAGCAGCACTCGCCCAAATTCGGCGCAGCGAAACCATCGCACCGCTGTTGAGCGTAGTCGGAGACTCTCAAGTGGCGGTGCGGGCGCACGCAATCGAGGCCCTGAGCAGCTTTCACGACTCCCGCATCCCGCCGGTACTGGTAGCAGCACTCAAAGATCCGGCGACGGCAGTCAGAAAAGAAGCCGTGCGATCTCTCGGGGTGCGCGCCTATTTAGACGCAGAATTAGATTTAGTTAAGTTGCTCAAACCTTTACTTTCAGACATCCGATTAGAAGTTTGCAAGCTGGCGGCGATCGCGATCGGGCGACTGAAAACTGATGCTGCAGCGGCTGCTTTATTTGAATTGCTGCGATCGCCCATAACTCCGGTTGAATTGCAAATCGAAACTGTGCGCGCCCTAAGCTGGAGCGAAACCGCAGCCGCTTTAGAATATTTGCAGCAAACCTTAATTGCCGAATTTCAAAACACAAACTATCCTGTTTGTCAAGAGATTGTCACTGTTTTAGGGCGAGTGGAAAAGCCGGAATTAAAAGCCAAAGCTGCTGAAATTACGATGGATTTGCTGAAAACCGGTCATCCCGCCGTGGAGTCTGTGGAAATCAAACAATCTTTAGCTTTAGGGTTAGGGCAATTAGGGGATATGAGAGCGCTAGATGTCCTGATTCAAATGTTAGCAGACGCCGACACTAGCGTCAGGCTGCACTGCATGGCAGCGCTCAAACAGCTAGGTGCTGCCGAGGGGAGGCGGCAATTAGAAAGTTTAGTTAAGCAAGATAGTCTCGAACCAAAATTAAAACAGGGAATTGCGATCGCCCTCCAAGAATGGCAAGAAAATTAATCAAAAGAAAGAATACCCAACTCCCCAACTTCTTGAAAAAGTCAGGGATATAATAGCGATCGTATCTTTCTTCTTCCTGCCTCCGTTACATCCGTTACAAAATCCGTAGCCGAACTTCCTTCGGCTATATCATCGATTTTCTTGGTGAATTTGGGCGATCGCACTTGTCACCCGCTCTAAATCTTCATCAGTTAAATTAGAGCCAGAAGGCAAACAAAGCCCGTACTCAAATAACTCTTGGGCCACCGCACCTTCAATACATTCGCAATCGGCAAATACTGGTTGTAAGTGTAAAGGTTTCCAAACCGGACGCGCTTCTATTTTCTCTTGAGCAAGTGCTAAACGAACTTGTTCTCTATCTGCACCGAAAGCGGCCGGATCGATTGTTAAACAAGTCAGCCAGCGAGTAGATTTTCCAAAAGCAGCTTCCGGCATAAATTCGATTCCCGGCAAGTTTCCTAAAGCTTGTTGGTAAACCTCAAAATTGTGTCGTCTCGCTTGAACTCGCTCCTCCAAAACCCGTAATTGACCGCGACCAATTCCCGCCAAAACATTGCTGAGACGATAATTGTAGCCAATTTCTGAATGTTGGTAATGAGGAGCGGGGTCACGGGCTTGTGTTGCCAAAAAACGAGCTTTTTCTACCAGTTTTTGGTCATCGGAAACTAACATTCCGCCGCCGGAAGTGGTGATAATTTTATTGCCGTTGAATGAGAAAATGCCGATTTTACCAAAGCTTCCAGGCGATCGGTTTTTATAGCTAGCCCCTAGAGATTCTGCCGCATCTTCTATTAGCGGAATTTCATAAGCATTGCAAGCTTCTAGAATTGGGTCGATATCGCAACTTTGACCGTAGAGGTGTACGATTACAACAGCTTTGGGTAATTTACCATTTTTTGCTCGTTTGTCAAGTGCTTCTCGGAACAAGTCGGGGTTGAGATTCCAAGAAGTGCGATCGCTATCAATAAAAACTGGTTTTGCGCCAAGATAAGTAATCGGCGTCGCAGTTGCAATAAAAGTTAGAGTCGAGCAAAAAACCTCATCTCCCCAACCGACACCAATTAATTGTAAAGCCAAATGTAAAGCTGCGGTACCGGAACTAACAGCCGCTGCGTGTTTGGCGCCAACTACTTCGCAGAATTCTTGCTCGAAAGCATCCACGTGGGGGCCGACGGGGGCGATCCAGTTGGTATCAAAGGCTTCTTTGACGAACTCCTGTTCGAGCGAACCCATGTGAGGTGTTGATAGGAGAATTTGTTTGAGCATGACTTCTAACCAGGCTTATTTACTACGAGCTTGCTGTTAAGGTAAAGCACGATAGGCAGGGAAAAACCCTGAATTGAGGAGTGTTGCAGAATCCGTCTCCAAAGCGCTTGCCCGCAATTCTAGCAGATGATGATATTTTTCTTCATCTGTAATCAGACGCATTGTAAAAAAAAGATGCCTTTGTTGAGAAAACCCAGACTTGAATATATAGAGACTATCTTGATTCGATCCTCCCACACCACCTCCCATGTGAAAAAACTCATTGCCTCGTTCTTGAGACCAGTATCTGCCGTAATCAAATACTAAACTAAAAGGAGACTCGCTCAAAAACTCGGTTTTGCTTCCACCGAGGTGAGCCTGAACTATCCCACCGCATTCCAGAAACAAGCAAGCACTGGCAATTTGATCTCCCTTTTCTACAAGGCATAAATGAATGCGATCGCCTAATTTTGATAAATCTTCAAAATAACTGCGTCCAAAATAATAAGATTGACGGGCTTTAACGCGCCCCATAGTCTCTTCATAAATTGCCATAAATTCATTGATATATTCTATATAAGGGACTATTCTTGCCGTCAACCCCAATCGTTTGCACTTATTAATTGTACTTTTATGACCTCTTCTAGTACGCGATTTAATTTGAGAGGCAGAAAGTTTTAAGTCAACGGATACCGTGATGCCATTGTCAGTGACAGTACCGGGTTTAAATATTTGATTTATGTTGTCGTTGAGGATGGGATGAAGCCGAAAAAAAGCGGAACATATATTCTTGCTCCTGAACACCCGCTTCAACTCTTCGAGCGCCGCATCTGGAAACCCAGGCGTACTAGCTGCTGCCTCACTTAATAAAATTCCGGGATACCCGTAGGGCGAAACCGCATCAAAAATTCCCTGTGCGGTTGATTTTGTGGGTAGTATATCATCGCATTGACGCAGCAAATAAGGCAGGAAAAAAATCCGGGCGCCATCTACCATCAAAAAAGCTTCAGGAGTTGTCTTAGTTCTTTTTGCTTCTGCCCACAAATACTCCGGCAAGTGATAGGTATCGTGGCGCACTTTTTGCAAGGTTTCCTGCCACAAGGGGTTTAATAAATCAATAATTAGAACGTTCATTTGTCTGACTCCGACCACACAATGGGAAATATTGCCGGATCGCTGAAATCAGGATTGCCGTTGGGCAATTTACGGCACAAAAGTTCGTTAGGAATGTGAACTTCTTCTCCTTTTTGGTTCCAAAAAGACCTATATTGGTTGGCTTCGTCCTGTAGGTGGATTGCCATTGCCAAGCGGAAGATATTGCTGGTGTTGGGGTAGCTGCCGTGAATTGTCCAACAGTGATGAAAGCTGATTTGACCTTTCTTTAATATCATTGGCAATTTCAGGACTTTTCTTCCTTCTCGGTGAAATTTATCTTCAATTTCTTCAAGGTTTGGGTTGTTGAAGGAGCGCATATTTTCGAGTCCAGGCCACTTGTTGCTACCATCGAAAACGGCGATCGGCCCCAGAGACTCATCGCAGTCTTGGAAAGGTATCCAAGCGGTAAGTAAGTTGTCGGAGGTACAGGTAGACCAGTAAGCGCGATCGACGTGCCAGCCGATGGTGGTTTTGCTGCTTTTGGGTGGTTTACAGATGATTTGGTCGTCTAGAATGCGAATTTGTTTGGTTCTGGCAAGTCGTGCGGCGATCGCGCCAATAATTGGCTGAAGGGCAAATTTTCGCAGCAGCTTGCTTTGCAAGGAAATGAATTCGTTATTGCGCGTAACGTCCCCATCTTCCGGCTTCCAGTTGCAGTATCCGCCACTGAGGGGAAGTACCGCATCTCGTTCTCCCCGGTAGAACTTTTCGCAGCCCAGAATTCCCTCTTCAATCATTTCATCGGGGATGACTTTTTTTGAGATGTACCAGCCGTGTTCTTCGTAAAAAGCAACATCTTCTTCTGTGGGTAAAAGAGCTATCTGTTCTGCGGTCAGATGTTGGGTAAAAGTCTCCATTTTTGATTGACTCCTGACTAATAACTAGCCCTTGGTTGCCCTTGGGAAAATTCAGCAAATTTTGCTGCTACTTGGGTAATATCGTTGTAGGAATAACGATGATCTGTCGGCACAGTCAGCAGGCGATTTGATAAATCGAATGCCTTCGGATCCTTACCCGACAATTTGTCTGGCGGTTGAGGCCAATGAACCGCAGCGAAAATGTTTTTACTTATCAAAAATCGGCGCACTTCTTCCCTAATTTGATGTGTTTTACAGAGTAAGATGCTATTAAAGGGAACCGAACCGGCAGACCAATTTGTAAATAGAGGTTGGTAACTTTCCGGTTGATTTTTTAATAGCAGATCTAAAAAATCTTTGACGTTGGTTGCCCGCTGTTGCCTCATTTCGGAAATCTTTAAACTTAAGAGCACATTGTTTGTGAGGGTGGAAATAGACCGATCGCCATCATTGATTAGATGCTCCTCTCCTTCCATTTGCAGGATTCGATAGCTATCTTTGGAAATATCTGCACCTATCAAGTACGCTCGCTTTAGCAGCATAGCCGTGAGTTTTTGGGCGGCTGCCGATGATTCGGGTTTAGAAGGTCGAGGCAGTTCCATTTTTTGCCCAGACCAAATCATCGCTCCGTCTGGAATCGGCAGTGTTTTACGCAGCGATGCCATTGCGTAATGAGCGGTAGTTTGCTGCGCCCAAAGCGAGAAAGGATCGTGGCTGTGGTCTTCAATTAAGATAATATCTTGATTTTGAGTCAGCCAATCTTGCCAAGGTTTTCCTTCTTTCACTCCAAACAAATTAACTGCCAATACCAAATCACCCGGTAAGGGGCGAAGGGAGTTAAAATCTGGGACTGGTTCTGTGGGCAAATCGCGATACCAACACAGCTCGAAAACTTTACTAATTTTGGCTGCAACTTCCATGCAGTAATATGTCGGTAAATGCAGCCTTAATCGACGTTGGCGAGATCCTTTCAAAAAACGCTCAATAGCCAATAGAATGCCCGTAGCTGTGGAAAATAGTTCGTAGTTTTCGGGGAATAAATTTTCCGATGATGATTGTGGTGTCAAGGCATCATCCGACCAATGAAATTCTGAGCCGACTTCCCATCTTGCTATCATTGATTTTAAGGCCTCATTCATTACCTTTAAACTCTTCACCGGTAGCGTGGCCTTCTTGACTAATTTCTTTTTGCCCCAAGACTTTCCCGACTGTTAGGAAAAGTATTTTTAAATCTAATGACAGGCTCCAATTATCGACATACCAAACATCGAGCCTGAATTTCTCCGGCCAATTTCCATCTAGAAGTCGGCGACCATTTACCTGGGCCCAACCTGTGATTCCGGGCATAACATCGTGGCGGCGCGCTTGTTCTGGCGTATAGCGATCGAGGTATCTGACGAGTAAAGGACGAGGCCCAACAACACTCATGTCACCTTTGAGAACGTTCCAGAGTTGAGGGAGTTCGTCCAGACTTGTTTTGCGAAGAAATTGACCGAGGGGTATGAGACGCTGTTCGTCGGGCAGCAAATTGCCATCAACGTCGCAATCGCTGGTCATCGTGCGAAACTTGTAGAAATTGAAAACCCGACCGTTTTTACCGGGACGGGGTTGGCAGAAAAAGATGGGCCCGCCCATGCGGATGTAAATGGCGATCGCCACCATTAATATTACGGGAGAGAAAACCAAAAGGGCGATCGCTGCACATAATCTATCTAATACCCACTTAACAAATTGGCTGACTTTTTTGGGATTTAGTAGTTTATTAAGTTGCGATATTTGTGAGTCTGATTTGAGCGGTAGTAATTCGTAAATACTCATGATTCTGCACCCCAACAGCAATTTACTGTACTTCCCTGAGTCTTACAGTATCCTGGTTTATACGATAATGAATTCTATTAACTTTACATAAACTTTAAATAACTTCGGTGTTTTATGAAGCTTTTGTGAACCTCTGGTTGGGGCGATCGCTTAGGATCGCGAATTAAATAACTTACAATTTTAATTGTTATTGTGGGATGGGCGTCCCGCCCGTCCAAAAAGGAC
>NZ_JAUBTO010000097.1:0-31837 GCF_036702495.1 Microcoleus sp. C2D2
TTACTAATATTTGTCGAGGGCCTTCCTAAAGGGGGACCACTCATTCTAATTCCTCTTTCTTTGCACCAAGCTCGATTCTCGCGAGTTCGATAAATTCGATCTACATGAATTGATTCGGGATAGAATCCCGTGAACCGTTTAAATTCTTCTACTTGTTTTTTTAAGTCTACAGATTCGTTAAAATTATCCCAACTAATTCGGTCTAAAAACACGTATCCGTTACGACAACTGGCTGACAGCTTTGCCCCAAACTCAACGGATTTCCCGGCTTTCCCTCTGACGATGGGGCGGATGTTTGGTTGTGTTAAACTTACTATTCTGTCCTCAATACTATGTGTTTTATTTTCATACATCCATAACTGTTGACGGTAGACTTCTGTGACTACTAATAGCATTTTATAATAATATTTGGTCAGCCACGTTAGCTCACCCATGACCGCGATATGAGCTAAATTTCTTTTAATATATTGAAGTTGTTTCTTAATCGCTTTTCTGAGTTTTTTTTGTGAGGGTCTTCGTTTCTTTGCTACTGTCAAGTATTCTTTTCTAGCTAGGTTTCGATAAGTTCTTGGTTTTTTTTTAGTGGTGACTGAATTTGAGTGTGCAAAGCATCTATGATTGTTTCGGTTTGTTCCCTGGCTTGATTCAATATTCCTAAGTCGTGAGGATATTTAATGTCGGCTGGCGCGCAGGTTGCGTCTAATATTAATTTTCCTTGATTTTTCGGCTCGCTGCGGATGACTTTTTATCGACTACTTTGCCTGGTGCTTCGGTCTGCTCTTTGACCATTTTTTCATTGATTTTATTGACTAGGTTGACACCTATTCTCTGTCGAAAATGAACCAACATTGATGAGTCGAATGGTGCTTGACTGCTATAGCTGGTCATGCCTATAAAGTATTGTAAGTATGGGTTTTCTCGGATTTGTTCTATTGTTTCACTCGGAGCTGGTTCCTAACCTTTCTTTAATAATTAATCCTCCCAATGCCATCCGAAAAGATTTCGCTGGAGCTCCCATATCTACGGAAAAGTTTTGAGCATATTCTGCTTCAAATGCTGACCACGGAATTAGTTTCGCCATGATTACCCAACGATTATCTTCTAACAATTGCCCCTCAAAAGGCAAGTCAAAGTTGGATGGCGGGTTTGGGGTTGGGTCAACTTTTCGGTACATTACGAAAGTGATGTTGTACTAGGCTTTGGACAGATTTTAGCTCATAAGCTTGCACACGCGGAGGGTTCAAACCAGTCAAAGTCTTTCTCTGTAAAGGTTTTAGGCTTTTTCAGCAAGCCCTAAATAGATGCAAAAGTCGCGCACGCTACTTAAATGTCAGGTGCGCGACAGCCAATAATTTAGCGGAGTGGGGAGCGCTCAAAAGTCGCGCACCCTAATGACTACTGACCGAATTCTGCTTGCAGCAGGTCGTCGTTGTCATCGGCGATCGTGGCGACAATAGTAATAACCCGAGAAATTTCCCCGGCCGAGATTTCGGCGATCGTCCGAGTCGATATTACCGCAACTTGATTGTCAACAATGGCAAAATGAGATTCCAAAGTAGACAGCCAATTCATTTCTAGGATTTTCCGCATTAATTGAGCTTCATTCTTCGCGGGCAACTGCAGTACAAAAGCCCAAACAGTCAAAGTATCTTCTTCGGTTTCGCCGGTGAGTTGCACGAACACTTCAACACTGCCGTACTTAAACTTCCAAAGATGTCCCCCAGCTTCATTTTGACCGACCATCACTTTTTGGTCTACAGCCATGCTGGCGATGACAGTTTCAATTTCTTCTGCATAGGTGACGGCTGTGGCTTTTTCGACCTGCTCGGAGGCGATCGCGCTTTCACTCGATTGGCTTTCTGCGGAAGCTGTTTGTATGTTCGGCTCGCTGGTAGTCATGATTGTATTTAGACGGAAAACTATTCCAATAATCAGTTTACTTCCTATTTAGGACTTACAAAAATAGTCCTGGACCCACAAAAACCTTCATAAACCGGGTTTCTTGGCAAAAACCGATCGTGAAAAAGCGCCTCCCAGGCAAAAAACCCTGTTTCGGATACCTCGTGAGTAAGTTCGCTGAGAACGAGTAGAACACCGGAGGCAGAGCCATTGGATCTGCGTTACCAGTCCCAGCCTGAGAACCCATGTCCCGAGGCTCTGTCTCGCTTGTCGCTTGTTTCCCAGGCAACAGGGGAGGCTCTTCCTCCGGAGCTGCCCAGGCTAGAGCCTGGTAACGAGTAGAATACCATTAAGTCTTCTACTCGTTAAGATATTTGGCATTTAAATTGAAGCTCGATCGCGGCTTCTCCTGCCCGCGCCACAAGAGTTTAAGAAACAGTAGCTGACAAATTAAATGCGCCAGAGCTTACTTCCAGTCCGAGCCTGGGAACCCATCTCCAGAGTCCGAGCCTCGCTTCTGTTTAAGCCTTGGGCTTAGTCGCCGGCTTCTTCTCAATGGTATTCAAGCCGTTGAGGAACATCGGCACCAATTTCTCCACAAATGCCTGCGGGTCGCGGTTCCAGGCCCGCTGAGCTACATCGACTCTGGTCATTTGCAGATCCGGGGCCAGCAGGGTCATGGGCAAGCGTTCCATCAGGTATTGCGGGCGTTCCCACATCGGCATGGTGTTGGCAATATCCACGAGGCGGGTGACGCGGCGGAGTTCTGCCCCCAGCATGATATCCATTCCCGATTCAAATGCTGCTTGTTCGATCGCCACATACTTGCGCTTTGCCTGTTCCACCTTCTGGCGGTGTTCCGGGCTTTTGTTGGCGATTTGGGCCACCCAGCGGTTGCCCCAGCGGACGTGACCAGCTTCTTCTGGAAAAATCTTTTCGATTGTTTCGCGGATTTTGACGTTTTCTGCGGTTTGGGGAGCCTGTTTGAGGGCGTGGATGTGCGCTGAGAAGTATTCGCAGCCCCGCTTTTCGGTGACATTGATTGCCACTAAGGCTGCAATTATACCGTCATCGAGGTTGCGTTTCGGGTCGTATTGCTCTTTGTCGAGCAGGCGGTCAAATTCGTCAATGTAGGAGACTCCCGGCGGCGTTCCCACATTTTGGCCGAGGTCTACCAGCAAGTCGGTGAGCCACATAGCGTGTCGCGCTTCGTCGGAAATGTGCCGGGAGAGGTCGCGCACGAGTTCGGGCGGTTCGCCGTCTAGCTTTTCGATCACGTCGGTGAGGTCTTTGCAACTGCGCTGTTCGCTGTAGCGGTAGCGGTTGAGGGTGATCAAGTGAATTTCGCGATCGCGCACCACTTGAGCTAAAATTTCGCGCGCTCCCATTGCGTTGCGCAGCTTGCGGGGATAGGCAACAGTCATGCTTTTATGTTGTTTTATAAAGATACTTGTATAAGTGTAACGCAGTTTTTCGGCTTCCTAATTCACTCGCAAGGCAGAAGTTTTTTGTATCGGAGAATTCAGCCGTGGGGCAAATTTAGTCGTGGACGCACGGGTGGTCAGAAAGCGGTTTTTTTTTGCGATCGAGGTTAATTTTTATTAACCACATCCTAACATCCACTCGATCCCCCCTACTACAAACAACATAATTACCCCAAAAAATCCCACAGTATGAAAATCTAGTGGTAGCTGAAGAAAACTAAAAATTCCCCCTGTTATCAATCCTACCCATGACAACCCTGCTAACATGGTTGATGCTATTAAATAAATTGCCACAATCATCCCGCCAGTAACTGCGATAAGTAATCCAATTAAAATCGCTACGACTATCATTTGTATCCCATTAGGGTCAGGGCAAAATGAAGCTTGAGCAATCAGCATTTGACCGAGACTTCTTGTCAGAAATAAAAGCCGAATTTAGCGGTCAATAATCTACAGTAGTTTTCCGGCAACTAAATTCCCCCCTCTGTGGGAATCTGGGGAAACTAATTGAAGGGAAACATCCATTCAGCCAGGTTTTGATTCAACTAATTTCCCCACTCTGTGGGGATGCACCACGAGCTGATAAAAACCCGTACACAGCAAGTTATCAATAGGCAACTTCCAAGACTCAGGAAAATTCACAAAAAAAACCTACATCACTCTCCAGACAAAAGATATGAAGCCCATACACAGCAATGCTGCGAGGCTCACGAATAAAACTGTAAAGCCAGATTCATCGGACAAATAGGATTTTTTTTGCCTCCATAAATCTTGTGCTAAAAAATGTACTCGATAGAGGAAAATTTTAATTGAATTTGGCGGATTAAGTTTAACTATAGCGGTTCGATCGCGTTGTGAGGTATGCCCTATGCCCTATGCCCACGGAGGCCTATGCCCTATGCCCACGGAGGCCTATGCCCTATGCACGTCGGAACATGTTACGCTCGAAAGGCTATATCATAGTTATAGTCTCTCTTCAGTTGAAGTTTGAATGTCCAGCAGTACCCGTTCTAGCTCCAGGTAAACAAATGTCAGCATAATTACTTGATATTCATCGGTGATTGTAACACTACAGGTTGCCGATCGCGGTTCAACTCCTTCGTGCGTGACAACTACAGTATATTTTCCTTTCTTTAGATTATCAAAGTTCACATCTGCCTCAAACAGGTCAACTGTCTCCTCGGCCAGCAATCGTCCTTCTTGAGTTAGTAAAGTGGCAAACGCAATGCCGTCAACTGAAGTCATGGCGACCTTACTCTGATTGCGGATCATCACAAAAATATCGGACATCGTTTGGTCATGAGTAATTGCTAATTGCTAATTTAGAATGAGTGCATAATTTCACAAAAAAAGGAGTATAAATACGGTGAATTATGTCAATTTTTTGCTCAGTTTGACTGTGAGTGCAGCGGTTCTCGGTTTGGGAAAAAGTGGGGCGCTAGCTACTGTGTGGAATATCTCTGAGACTCAGCCTTGTTTACAGCTTCACCGCGTGCGGGTTGCTCAAAGGGACGATCGCAATTTAAGCAACTCGAAAGGTACATTAAAAGAAGGCAGTGCCATCTGAGTCGATCGAGATGATGTGGTTGGCATACCAAAAGCTGAGGCGCGGCGGCGTTTCATTCTGAATAAGATATATCGGGTTCAGGAAGACACTACCGCTGACGATTTGTTGATTGTTGATGAGAAAGCAAATAAATGGGCTGTAGAGGATGTCTCTGAGGCTACAGCGGGTGCTACTAAGCTGTGTTGCATCTAGATTGCCTATGGTATTAGAGAGGGAGAGGGTCCGATGGGGATCGGGGGAGAGGATTTGACGATTTTTGATCGGGACTCGAAATATACAATTTAAATGCACAACAGCTTACTAACAGCGTGGCCAAGATAGTGTCGGGTAACGGGAGAGTCTGGGCGCCGATCCAGAAGTCCTAAACTCCAAAAAAACGCCGCTTTTAAGGGCGGCGTTCTTATCAATTAAAAATCACAAGTTAAAAAGGGTGATTATACCATTTTTAACTTTAAATTTTTAATTCTTAATTTTTTAACAGTCGTAGTAGAGAGCAAACTCGTAGGGGTGAGGACGCAGCCGCATCGGGTTGACTTCATTGTCGAGTTTGTAGGAAATCCAGGTTTCGATGAAGTCTTGGGTAAATACGCCGCTTTCAGTTAAGAAACCGTGGTCTTTTTCTAAAGCTTCTAAAGCGCCTTCCAAGGAACCGGGAGTTGAAGGAATTTTGCTCAATTCTTCAGGGGAAAGGTCGTAGATATCCACGTCCAAAGGTTCGCCCGGATCGATTTGATTCTTGATGCCGTCAATGCCGGCGCACAGCATGGCTGCAAATGCTAAATAGGGGTTGGATGTGGCATCGGGACAGCGGAATTCTAATCGCTTGGCTTTAGGGTTGGTTCCCGACAACGGAATCCGCACTGATGCCGATCGATTCCCTTGAGAGTAAGCTAAGTTTACAGGCGCTTCAAAGCCCGGAACCAAACGCTTGTAGGAATTGGTCGTGGGGTTGGTGATTGCCAAAAGTGCCGGTGCGTGCTTGAGAATGCCGCCGATGTAATGCAGTCCCATTTGACTGAAACCTGCATATTTATCGCCTGCAAATAGAGGTTGGCCGTCTTTCCAAATCGACTGGTGAACGTGCATCCCGGAACCGTTGTCGTTAAACAGCGGCTTGGGCATGAAGGTGATGCTTTTGCCGTATTTTTTGCCGACGTTTTTGATTACGTATTTGTAAGTCAGCAAGTAGTCGGCGGCTTGTACTAAAGTGGCAAATCGGAAACCGAGTTCGCATTGACCGCCGGTGGCGACTTCGTGGTGGTGCTTTTCGATGGGTACGCCGCATTTTGCCATTGTCAGCAGCATTTCCGTTCTCATGTCTTGAGAGGTATCGGTTGGTGCTACTGGGAAATAACCTTCTTTGTAACGCGGTTTGTAGCCGAGGTTGCCGCCTGCTTCTTCTTTGCCGGAATTCCAGCGACCTTCGATCGAATCTACGTAATAGTAGCCGGAATTTTGGGTTTGGTCGAAGCGAACGTCGTCAAAAATGAAGAATTCTGCTTCCGGGCCAAAGAATGCTGTATCGCCGAGGCCGGTCGAAAGCAAGTAGTCTATGGCTTTTTGGGCAATGGTGCGGGGACAGCGACTGTACGGTTCCCCCGTGCGGGGTTCTTTGATGCTGCAAATGAAGCTGATGGTCGGTTCTGCCATGAACGGGTCCATCCAAGCCGTGGTCGGATCGATGACCATCGTCATGTCTGATTCGTTGATGGCTTTCCAGCCCCGAATGCTGGAACCGTCAAAGGGTACGCCGTCTGTGAATGCGGTTTCGTCGATTTGGTCGTGGTACAGGGAAAGGTGTTGCCAGATCCCCGGCATATCGATGAACTTTAGGTCAACGATCTGGATTTGATTTTCTTTTATGTAGTTTAAGGCTTCTTGCGGCGTCTGGAACATGACTTAACTCCTGATATTGGTTGTGTCTTGGCGATCGGCCGATTTCATACTGTTTGGGCGATCGTAGGCCTTCAGTACCCAATATTTTGTATCTAGGGCTACAAAATTTAGAAATTGGGGCCCAGTGGGGCCGGGCAGTTCGCGATTCTTGCCCTGTCGATTTTTCGGCTGAATATACAAGGCAAACGGCCCAATTTTAGGACCGTTTGCCGGGGATTGACTACCCTCCCTGAAAATCCCATCTCAAATCTTAATCAAACGCCGATTTGTAGTAGTCTACAATAGGCTGTCTGTCTCAGATAGCAAAGTATTGATAAAGATTTTTGGGAGAGAAACTTATGCGCGATGCAGTGACGAGCCTGATTGAAAATTATGATGTTGCTGGTAGGTATTTAGACCGGGATGGTATCGATCGGTTGAAATCTTATTTTGCAACAGGCACGGCACGGGTACAGGCTGCGGCGGCGATTAACAGCAATGCTGCGACAATTGTCAAGCAAGCTGGTATTCAGCTATTTGCCGAACAGCCGGAATTGATCCGTCCGGGCGGAAATGCCTACACGACTCGCCGCTACGCGGCTTGTCTGCGGGATATGGACTACTATTTGCGCTATGCTACTTACGCCTTGGTGGCTGGAAGTACCGACGTACTCGACGAGCGCGTGCTGCAAGGTTTGCGGGAAACTTACAATTCTCTGGGCGTTCCCATTGGCCCGACGGTGATGGGGATTAGCATTATGAAGGAGATGGTTAAGGCTCAGGTGGAAGCTGCTGGCTTGTCTGTGGGGTCTTTTTTGGAGCAGCCTTTTGATTACATGATTCGCGAATTGAGCGAACAAGATATTTAAGTCTATTTGCTACTTCTTTTAGCAGAAAATTGGACTTGTGGCTGGCAGTTAGCAGCAGTTGGATCGATCGCTTTTTTTGGCATCACAGCCTCCAAGCGATCTTTTTTTATCAGAATTTTGGGTGGAAGACCCCGTCATCAGCTTGACGGCTTTTCCATAGTTAAGTAATATCGTTTCCGGTTGGATGGGAATAATAAAGTCAATGTCAATAATTTTACATTCTCCAACGGACGACTCCCGACTCCCGACTCCCCATCATTCCGGTCAATAATTCCACATTCCCCAACGGACCACTCCCGACTCCCGACTCCCCATCATTCCGGTCAATAATTCCACATTCCCCAACGGACGACTCCCGACTCCCGACTCCCCATCATTCCGGTCAATAATTCCACATTCCCCAACGGACGACTCCCGACTCCCCATCATTCCGGTGTTACCTGAATTGATATAAGTAGGTAGGCGCAAATACACCACTTCATGTAACAGAATGTAAAGCGAGCGTAACCCCGCTCGATTGCTTCGCTTCACTTCGTTGAGCTCGCTTTTGACTGCTTGTGTATTTTCATACTCTTCTACTTAATGTAAAACATTGCTTGAGTTGGGAGTAAACAGATTCTACAATAAATGTGGATTTTAAAAATTGAGTATCAGGCTGCACAGCCGGGAAAAATCGTAATTAAAGTCAATCCCAAAAACGATTAGAAATAGAGCTTGGGAATTGGTACCTGGGGACTCTGCCGTTACGGGAGTGCAATGCACCTAAACGCCCAAAAGATATTACCGCGCTCAAAAAGCAAACGCACTCAGGCAAGGGAACTCTAGCAATAGAGATATTAAGACCGAAATGTCTTAAGCATCCTCATGCCTTCAGGCCAAGGAGTGTCAAGGGTTATACAATTTTAGATTAAATAGTCCTAGAGGCAAGTGTCACAATTAGTAAGGTGTTCTACTATCCGAAACCCTTGAGAACCCGTTCAGAATCAAGGTATGACGCACCCTACAAGTCGATTAGAGTGTGCCAGTGGCGCCCGGGACTATTAAAGATTTTAGATTTTAAAGATGTTAGATTAAAAATTTTAGATTAAAGATTTGAACAATTGGGAATGACTGATGAATTAAGGGTTTGGAGTTTCCCTACAGTTACATTCTTTTTTGTAACAAATCTTAAAAATCGTCAACACATCCCCACACGAGGCATTTGTCGAGGGAACTTTTGGTTTGGCGCCGATCGACTCGTTCGGCGGTTGTTGCTTCTACTTCGCCGTTGGGGTAAAGAATGTGGATGATGTCACCGCTGAGGAAGGCTAGGGGATTTTCTTGATAATTGGCGGGATTCCTGATTGGAAAGTTAATGGTTTTCATGGTCGATCGCCCTGATGGTATTTGTAGCCCTTTTAGCTGCACTTAAATCATCCGCTAGCCGCCAAAATTTGTGTGTGATTCTATGAATGTTTATCTGTGATCCAACTAGACACTCAGAGCGATCTCAGTCACATAATCTGAGTTGGGGGCGATCGCCGCGCGACGATCGAAAAACCACAATAATCGCCAACAATCTGCCCTCGGACAGGTCCCTAAGTGCTAATCTGGTACTGTCATTAATCCTATCAGTACAGATTAAAAACTTTGGCTAAACAGCGACTAGACACTTTATTGGTCAGCCTAGATTTGTGCAGTTCCAGACAGCAAGCTCAGGCCTTGATTCGGACTGGGAAAGTCTCCATCAACCAACAGATAGTTGACAAACCGGGCACTGAGGTTGACATTTCAGCAAAAATTCAGATTAAAGAGCGATCGCGCTATGTTTCTAGAGGCGGCGACAAATTAGCCAAAGCTTTAGAAGTTTTTGCGATTCCCGTTGCAGGCAGAATTTGTCTCGACGGCGGCATTTCCACAGGCGGTTTTACCGACTGTTTGCTGCAAGCCGGCGCCGCCCTAGTCTACGGCGTAGATGTTGGCTACGGTCAAGCAGATTGGCGCTTGCGTAACGATCCGAGGGTAATTTTGAAAGAACGCACCAATTTGCGGTATATGACTGCTACTGAGCTTTACGGCAATTCACCCCCCCCAGCCCCCCCTGGTCAAGGGGGGCAGCAAGATTCTTTGCCAATAGGGGCTTATGCAGATTTGGCGGTAGTAGATGTGTCGTTTATTTCCCTGGATAAGATTTTACCGGCGCTGTGGGAATTGTTGGCACCACCAAAAGAAGCGGTGTTGCTGGTAAAGCCGCAGTTTGAGGTAGGGCGGGAGAGAGTCGGGAAAAAAGGCGTAGTGCGAGACTCAGCAACTCAAGCTGATGCGATTTTTCAAGTCCAGAAGGCAGCCACAGCTTTAGGATGGCAGCAACGCGGCTTAACGTGGTCGCCTTTACTTGGCCCGGCCGGTAATATCGAGTATCTTTTATGGTTGGGGATCGATCGCGAACAGGAGCCAGAGCCCAGGGCGATCGAAGAGAGCGCTGTGAAGGAAAGGATCGCAGAAGTCACCAAAGCGGCCGCGCGGGAACTTGTCGATCGAGTGTAGATTTTAGATTTTAGATTTTAGATTAATTTCCCGATCTCAAGCTAATCAATTTTAAAAGTCTAATTTGGAACTCCAGATCAATCTAAAATTTCAAGTTGTTTTGTCAATCGGACTCCTCAACTTTCACAAGAGTGAATAATTCCATGCAATCATTAAAACAAGCCGGTTCGATTTTACTGTACGTTCTAGGTGCCATCGGGTATGTGGCGATTGTAGCTACTATTGTAGGCGTTTCAATTGTCATCAAGTGGGCAGCTTTGCTACTGGCAGACAAATTATTATATACAATTCTGATTATCGGCGATTTGTTGAGAGGCATCGAAATTATTGAACTGTTAAATATATTGGTATTTGCTTTTATCGGTATGGGAGTGGGTGTGGCAACAAATCTTCTACCCCCTAAATACGGTCGCAAAATTAGTGCAGCTTTGTTGATACTTATAGTTCCCTTAGTTTTCATGATTACCCCAGCTATCAGATATAATTCTTGGCTGGAAAAAGTAGGGGAATCGGATAACTTATTGCCCGCCGAAACTGCAACATTAACTAACTCATTTTTGAATAGAAAAGTAGGAGTGCCGGGTTTTCTCGGTTATTACGTATATACTGGTCAGTTTCCGGTTATTCCGACGAAACAATCTGAGATGAAAGACCTCGACAGCTTTGAAAAAAAAGTTAATTCCAGATTTGTACAGCTAACAGGTATTGCTCCGACTATTGTTTCTTGGTCAATGCGGGTTTGTTTTTGGCTGATTAGAATATTTTACTTTTCTATAGCGGTAATTGCGACCATCGCTCATTTTAGGGAAGGCGTCAGAATCGCGAGACGGTAATACGATTTTCGATTTTCGATTTTCGATTTTCGATACATCCTAGCTCTTCGATTCTTAAGAAATAACGCTCTTCTGACCGAAAGCATCCAGGATACAAGCTCCCGGATTCATCCGTCCAGAAATAAAAAACCTGTATCCGATGAAACTTGCCCCCCGAGTTTCTCCGTGGGGTCAATGCTTCAATTCTTTAATCTCAAATCTCAAATCTCAAATCGATTGACCCAAAGCATCCAGGATACAAGCTTCCGGATTCATCCGTCCAGAAATAAAAAACCTGTATCCGATAAGCTGTTGCGGCATTTAAATTGTAGGTCAAAAAAAATTAAAGTCTTGTGGGGTGGGCGTCCCGCCCGCCCTGAATATACAATTTAAATGCGCGACAGCTTAAACAAGCCCCCGAATTTCTCCGTGGGGTCAATGCTTCAATCTAAATCTAAAACCTCAAATCTAAAATCGATTGACGCACCCTAGTCAACTGCGATTTTTAGGGCTGAACAATCAGTTGACCAATTTTTATCAAGACTTGAAGAACCGTATAAAGTTCGTTCATTAGAGGAACAGGTGAAAATATTCTTGATAAGTCATATTTAGGCGGATTCTGAAAGTCTAGCTTGACGAATACAATTTCACTGCCATTTGTCATCGCAGCAAAACTCGGTCTATCCTTCCGGGGATTGGCGGTCATGTATGCTAGTGTTTGGGGAAGTGCAGACATTACTGAAATGGTAGTGCGCTTCGACTCTAAGAGTGTCACCCAAAACTGATTTTGCATCACTAAAACATCAATCCGTCCCTTGAGAGTTTCTACTTCATCATCCTCGTCATCTAAAACAATTTGTACAGATTTTTCAGCCATCATTTTAAAAGGTGGATCGTAAAAACCCGCTCGTTCCAATAGAGGCGAACCCATGATTAGCGTAACGGTTCCTTCTGTAAGGCTTCCATCATTTAAATGATAGAGATATCGCCGCCGAATTAAATTGAGGGCGGCTTTATCGACTTCTGTAATTTCGGGTAAATCTGCATACCATTCTGGGAAAAATCCCTCGGATTCAGTTCGCGTAATATTGAATCGAGATTCAACATCTGCTAAAGTTTGGATGATTTCAGTAATGGCTGTTGTTTGTGTCATATTTTAAACTCTTGCTGCAAGCGATCGATAATTGTATTGCGCTCGATAGTGGCGAGAATTTCTTGAATTACCGTATCTTGTCCCAGGGGACCCCAGGTGCAGCCTTTTTCTAAATAAACTTGGGCCGCGCGACCGACAGCGTAGGTACCGTAAGCTGCTAAACTAGCTTGAGTGACAGCCACTCCGGCAAAAGTAGAAAAGCCGATGTGCGGGGCTGCCGCCGCCGCAGTTTTGCCAAATCCCAACAGAAAACTGCTACCCAATTCTCCCAAAAGTACGCCGCCAGCGCTGGAGAAAATAGTCTGCCAAAGTTTCCCCGCTTCGTAACCAGTCATGGGTAAACCGTAAAGTCTGGATAAAGAGCGAATTAAGGCTAAATCTGCCACAGTTGCTCCCATTACATCCAAGAAAGCCACCGGATTTAAACCGACAGCCAAAGCTTTATATTTCGCAAATTGCCAGATTAAATCTTCGGCTTCTGTTTGCCGCAATTTGAGAACTTGACGGGCAATATTTGCTTCGGCATCTCTAGCTTCAACTAAAGCATTCAGAGCGAGGAGCGATCGACCTTCTCTGTTAAGAATTGTCAAAATTTTATGTTTTAGTTCCTCTATCTGCGCAGGCGGCGACTCCCATTCGTGACTGACTCTTCCGTCTGGCCATTCCACCCGCACTTGCACCGGCGCTGGTTCGGCGGCTACCATGACTATTTCTAAAGATTTGGCAATTTTAGCGGGTGATTTTGCAGTAGATTTATGGGAGGAGTTGTTTGGGCGATCGGACAATTTTTCGGGATCTGTTTCATCTGTTACCGCCGCGGCTGCTAACTCTTCTGAATTTCCCAGCGCTTGCAAACTTTGGTAAATAGCTTTTCTGTCTAATTCTGGATAAAGATCTATTTTATTAAAAACTAAAATCAGCGGTTTTTGAGCTGTTTGCAATTCGCACAGTGCTTGATATTCTGTGCGGGTGATATCCCCTGCAACGACAAACAGAATTAAGTCAGCTTGGCGAGTTACTTGTTTCGCCATTTCGCCGCGCACTTCGCCGCCAACTTCATCAAGTCCGGGAGTATCGATCAATTCAACTTGCACCCCTCCTTGCCCCCTCTTGCCCAGGGGGGGTTGGGGGGATTCATCGCTCTCAAGGAAGGATAAAGGCACACTCCAGCGCACGGAACGCGGCCACTGAGTCACGCCGTTGAGAGGGCCTGTTTGCAGGATTTTTTGACCTAAAAGCGCGTTTAAGACGGCTGATTTGCCGCGGCTGACTAGGCCGAAAGTAGCAATGCGAATGACGTTGTGCTCTAGTTTTTCTGAGGTGGAAGTTAAGATATCTAACTGATATTGCAGTGCCGCTTCTAATTCTGTATTGTTCGAGTTTTTTTTGCCTTGGCGCAGGTTGGAATAGCGCGCCAGGGCTTCGCGCAAACTGGCGCGGGCAAGGGATAAGCGATTTTCTTGAATAGAATTGTCAGCCATTGGCGATCGGCTTTTTTAAGCAGGTATAATTGATCGTCGAATTATAAATCCTATTTCTTATTTTAATACAAATTTTTATAAATTTATAACTTTTTAGTTGTGAGTTTTCCAAAAAATATTGAACGGGCTCTCCGGCCCGTTCCACAATAACAAAAAAATTTTTGTGGAACAGGCATCTTGCCTGTTCTTTTCCCTAACACGGGCTCTCCGGCCCGTTCCACAATAACAAAAAAATTTTTGTGGAACAGGCATCTTGCCTGTTCTTTTCCCTAAAACTAGGCTCCGCCTCGGAAAATTTGCTCAACGTTCAGGTCAATATTGGGAAAAGTAGGGGAAATAATGCGATCGCTCCCTCTGAACTGTGTAATCCTATACTCTCCGTCCACAAGCTGACAAACCGAAAGCGTGGGTTGTTTAGGGTCGCCAATATGACGTATACCGCCGAATCCAGCATAATCCGCAATCCAATATTCGAGAATTCCCATCATTTCGTAATCTGCCAACTTTTTGAGATAATCGTCGCGCCAGTTGGTACTGACAACTTCAACAAGTAGCGGGATAGATGTTCCTTGGGTGATTGTTGCTGACTTCAACCATAAGGGTTCAGATGCTAAAGCCTGACGGTTTAATAGCAAAACATCAGGGATATATCCTGTATCTTTAGCTGGTGGCTTAACTAGCGCTTTCGAGGGAATGCGGTATGGAAGTTGCAGTTGGGTGTAGAGGAGCGTAAATTCTTGAACAAGGTATGCTGTGATATCTTAGTGTTCTCCTGTTGGCTGCCTTTCAACCGCTACCCCGTCGTGAAGTTCGTAGGATTTGTTCTCGGGTTTGTCTTCTATAAATTGTTCAAAGGTTAGTATTTTTGGTTGAGTTTGTATCATCGTGCAAACTGTCTTTGATTGTATAATAGAAGGAAGAAGGAAAATATTAACTGGTTGCCTGGCTCTGCCGGGGAACAGGCATCTTGCCTGTTCCACAACAGAAAAACTGTCTTGTGGAACAGGCATCTTGCCTGTTCCTTTATTTTAGTTAGGGGAACGGGCTCTCCGGCCCGTTCCACAACAAAAAAACTGTCTTGTGGAACAGGCATCTTGCCTGTTCCTTTATTTTAGTTAATTGACCGCCGACTTAACGGTTTCAGACCCAGATACCTGAGATGAAAGGCGACTCGCCACTTGGTTGATGAAAGATTGCAAGAAGGAAACTTGCTGATTTTGCATAAATACTGCTTGCAAAGTTTTAGTCAACTGGTCGATATTTAAAAAGCCTGTTCCAGCATTTTCCGCTTCTCGACTTTGGAAATATTCAATTAAACTCAGTCCCGCAATTCTGGTAAAATATGCTGCACTAATTCCCTGCACCGCGCCTCCTGCTACGTAGGTGACAGCATTGGTTTTGAGCAGTCCAGAAATAGTTTGAGTAGACAGTTCTACTAATCCCAATTTAAACATTTGACTGGCCAAAGTTGCCGCTACTGTCTTAGCTTGATCTAAGGAAAACTTTTGCTGGTAGATAGCGCCGAGATCGATTACCAGTTGGGTGCTGATGGCGGTTGTTGCTAGCAAGTCTAAAGCTGGAACCGGATTAGTAAAAACGGCGGCGGCGGCGATGTACTGATATTGTTCGATAATAGGAATTGCCCGCTCGCGCCTGACTCCATTCAATAAGGTTTTTGCCTCTAACTTGATACTTGCAGCCTCGCGCACTGCACTCGCCCAGACCAACTGTTGCCGTTCTGCGGTTAAAATTGTAGTCAATCTTTTCGTCAGCGGCTCAAGTTGAGAGACTTGAGTTTCGATCCGTTCTTGAAATGTGCCGTCCGCTTGGTGTTGGCGCACTTTAATAGAATTGGGAGAAGCTGCGATCGCAATTATATCTTCTGTCCCCAATATTCCTTGCATTCTTTGCTGCAAAGAGTGCAAAATTTGCGACTGCTGTGCTGGCAAATGTTGGTCTTGTTTGTTCCAGACTAGCAGCACGCGCTGACCGGCGGACGCTAGCTGAGATAATGTTTTAAATTCGGAATCTGTGATGTCGCCCGCTGTCACAAACAGCACTAAATCACCGTCGATTTTGGCATCGGCATTTGTATTAGCAAACAGCGGTGCTGTTTCTTGTAAACTAAGCTTTTGCGGGTGTTGAGATGCCCAATTAGAATTTAAAACTTGAATTAAAGCAGTTTTGCCGACAGCTTTGCCGCCCGTTACCGTAATCCGTAAATCTTGTCTGTCTAATTCGGCTCTCAGCCGATCGAGCTTTGCTGTTAGATTAGCAGGACCGGCAGAGTTTTGAGCTTCTGAGGCTAGCAATTTAATTGCGGTTTCTGAAGCCGCGATCGCTTTTTCGGCTGCTTCCCTGTTCGCTAGGGGTTGCGGGAGTTCGAGTTCGAGTTTGGGGGACTGTTGTTTCCACCACCAATACCCCGCACCGGCGGCCGCCAAGCCGATGAGTGCCGTTTCGCCCATTTCTGAACCCGAATGCTGTAGAGTTTCCAACAGCCACAGCGCCGCTGAAAGTCCTATTCCGCCAATTAAAATCGGTCGCCGCAAGTTAAGTGTCATTTTTCCCTTCCTGTGGGTATTGTCGCCAAGCTTAACCTTACCGGGCTTGGCCTCCCTCCCTATATTCCATCGTACCTCTGTAGCATCCAAACTGGCAGGCTGGCGATCCGACTTTTTGCGATCGGGATTTGCGGCCCCGGCGACAATCAACTTTTTGCACTTCTACAAACGGGGAATAGGGGACTGAAGTCCTCACTACAAACCAATAGATTTTTACAGGATTTTGCAAATATAATAGTTGATTTTTTCTCTATGTTGGTAATGCTTGAGATTGTAATTCAAAAATATCAATTATTTGTTTGGGAATTGCTCGCGGTCGCATCGTGGTAACTTCAACCCAAACCCAAAGCGCCTCTGCTTTTAACAAGATTTGGTCACTTCCAGCTAAGCGAATTTCGTAGCGGCGGACAGCGCGCGGACCGCGCATTTGTTCTATCCAAGTGGATATTTCAAGTCGATCGCCTGCGGCGGCCGATCGCAAATAGTCAATCTCTATCCGCCGCATTACGAAGACGCCGCCCAATTCCCGGTAGCGATCGAGACTAAATCCCAAGTGTTCTAAATGTTCGATCGCAGCGTGTTCTAAATAATGCTGGTAGACAGCATTATTGACGTGACCGAGGGCGTCCATTTCGTAATGGCGCACTCTAATTTGTGCAGTAAATGGTGCCAATTTCTCACCTTTCCACTTGTTGCGGTATTTTGTACTTCCGAGTGCGATCGCGCTCTGGGTCGATACTCGATCGGAACTGATTGCAAGTTACACTAAATAGTTGAAACGTCACTGCTTCCAGGTTAATCTTAGCCCTGGAAGCACAGACAGTCATCACCTTGGTTTTTTTACGACAATACACTGGCTTAAAACCCTCAGTCTCGGTTGAAAAACCCGCTTTCTTGGTTCTGAGTGCGTCCCGGACTAAATCTTTGAGAAATCGGACGGGTAATTGTTTAGTCTCCCAGACAAATCCCTAAACCGCGGGCAGTTTTAACCAGAGTACCATCGAACTCTACAGGTCTGTATTTGGCGATCGCATCTTCCAGAGGAACGCTCACAACTTCCCGCTTTTGCCAAGATACCATGCAGTCGTATTTCTCTTCGGCAATTAAATCAACTGCTGCGATGCCAAAAGCAGAAGCAATTAATCTTTCTAGCGATGAAGGAGTTCCTCCGCGTTGAATGTGTCCCAAAACCGTGACGCGAGTTTCTGCACCGCTGCAGTCAGAAATTGTATCAGCTAAATACTGACCAATTCCGCCTAATCGACTTTGACCTAAGCGATTTGTGTGCATTACTAACTCGCCTTGTTCAGTGCGAACTGCCTCCGCTACTATAATTAAACAGTAGTTTTTTCCCCTGTCTTGGCGTTCTTGGATTTGGGCGCAGATTTGGGAAATTTTGTAAGGGATTTCGGGAATCAGAATTATATCAGCTCCCCCAGAAATTCCGGCACTGATCGCAATATGTCCGGCGTCGCGCCCCATGACTTCAACAATCATGACGCGGCTGTGACTGGCCGCAGTAAAATGCAAGCGGTCGAGTGCTTCAGTGGCAATATTGACAGCCGTATCAAAACCTATGGAACGCTCGGTAATTCCGACATCATTATCAATAGTTTTAGGAATAGCAACTAAATTCAAATTACCTTGTTGAGCAATCTTCCTGAGAATGGCGAGACTGCCGTCGCCACCAATGCCAATTAAGGCATCCAGACCTAGTTGATGATAGCCTTCGATAATGTCCTCAGCACGATCGCGTAGAGTCCCATCAGGCATCGCGAAAGCAAAAGGGTCGCCCTTATTTGTCGTGCCTAGCATCGTACCGCCAATGGTGAGCCACGAGTCTACTTTCTCAATATCCAACGGAATTGCTTCAGGGGGACGGCTCATCAATCCGTTGGTGGCTTGACGAATCCCCATCACTTTCCAATTGTAAGTTCCCGTTGCGCGGTAGACAACGGCTCGAATAACTGCGTTTAAGCCTGCACAGTCACCTCCGCTGGTGAGGATACCAATACATTTTTGTTCTCCCATAATTAATGCCCGACTTTTGTTGCTCCGAATATGAGTTGATATTTTTAGATCCCGATCGTCCAATCCTGATTTTCGACGTAAATAGGTAGGCGAAAATAAACTTTACTCTGTAACAGAATGTAAAGCTATCATAACTTTTGTGATTCTTTCATAAGATATCGCTCCTTTGGAGAGCGTTTCACTCGTTTTTGACTACTTAGGTATTTTCAAGCTCCATCGACCTAATTGAGTGCCTCATCTCTGACGCATCCCACAAGGAAGATCGCTAACTTGCGTAGCATCGCCGATCGCCGTCTCCAACAAAACATCAATTTTACTTCGGATTGAGGCGTTTAGAAACTTGGTTGATGATACCGCTGAGAATTGCACCGCCCATGAGAATTCCGAGGGCGGGATTAAATACGGGCTGCCAGAGACTGTACCACAAATCAAAACCGAGATTCACCCCCGTCGATCGACCCGCTACTGCGATCGCAAACCACGCAAAACTGGCAAAGACGAAAAACACATCAGCTACTAAAAGCAAATTAAGCAAGTTAAGAAATTTATCTTTCATGGTGGAGCGTTCCTTGTGAGTGCATATCTGTCAACTTTTGGCAAGCAGTTGGTAAGGGAGCAGATTGATAGCTGCAACTGGCGATCGAATAAAGATAAAATATCATTCAATTGTTTTCGCGCACAGGCTGTCAAAATATGGTTCGCTATACACTTCCTCAAAGCCCCGACATTATTTTAACTGTCAAAGGGAAAGATTCAGCCAAAGCCCGCGAAGAAGCGATGGATCGGCTGATGGAGCTCATGGATGAGGGCAAGCTGGCTACGGAACTGCTAGAGGGATTTGGGCCCAAGCAGTTTGTTGAAGTTAAGGATATCGAAGATGCTGCGTCTGAAGGCGAGGACGCGATTACTGAAGCCGTGCAGATTTTGAGCAATTTGGCAAGTCTCAAATTGAAAGTAATGGAATCCCGCGAAGAAGCACTCAAAATCCGGGCGGCGATCGACATTTTGTTTACAGATGAGGCTGTGACTGCCGAGGAAATTGGTCGTTTGAAAGATGGTTTCAAGGTTCTCAAAAACTTTGCTCAAGCTAACGTCCGCTATCGAGAAGCTAGAAGTAAAGCCGAAGAAGCGCGGGCAATTCTAGACGAAGCCTTGCAATCTGTCGAACCGGAAAACAAAGCGCAGAAGTCGGCGAAATAGTAGCAGGTTGGGTTGACTCACATCTAGCAACAATCTCAGAAGCTTTTCGGCCTGTTCCATTACCAATCAATTCTATTGTCTCTTGTGGAACAGACCCAAAAGCCTATTACTAAAAAAAATGTATAGAATAGTGGAACATTTTAGATTGAGGAACCAATACCAAATCCCACACATTTGACGTTTATCTAGCTTCAACAAATTAGGAAAAAACTTGTGAACCAACAAATAGGAACTCCCAGAAACTCGATGTCAGGCAGCTTGCTGCTGGCTAAAAACTTAGGTTTTGAACCAAGAACTGTGATTGATGTCGGTGCCGCCTTGGGAAGTTTTAGTCTTTACGAAACTTTCCCCGATGCGCGACATTTGCTAATTGAGCCGATCGCCGAAAATGAACCTTACCTCGCCAAAATTTGCCGCCATCTCAAAAGTGCAGAATACATTATTGCAGCAGCGACCAAAGAATCGGGAGTTTTCACCCTCAACGTCAGTCCCGGTATGTTGCATTCTTCACTTTCTAAAAATCGTGTTACTGACAGCAGCAATCCTTATTTGAGAAACATACCAGCAATTACCCTCGATGGAATATGCATGGAAAGAAACTTGTCAGGTCCGTATTTAATTAAAGTTGATGTAGACGGACAAGAAGTAGATGTTTTAGCGGGAGCAACTGAGATTTTGCAGCAGACTGAATATGTAATTGTAGAAGTTACTTTATTCGGTCAGATGTATGATGTAATGAGTTTTATGAAGTCGCAAGGCTTCGCAGCTTACGATATTGTTGATTTGTCATATCGCCCGACTGATAGAGCTTTGTGGCAAGTTGACATGGCTTTTGTTAAGGAATCGGGTCAATTTAGAAGAGATCGTAGTTTCGCAACAGGACAGCAGGATATCGAAGCACTTAACTCGCATCTGAAAGCTTATCGGGAAAGTTTCATCAGACACATTGACACTCATTACAGCGACCCAGTAGAGCCGGAACCACAGGTCAGTCAAGCTGTTTTGGGCGAAGATTATGTCATCATTTAACTCAAGTTATTTCCATCTGATACCAAATCCGGGTCGCACTTCGCACGCTGATTTAATTAATCTTCAATATCTAAAAAACTGGTTTTCTAAATGCTGCTATTGTCGTCTATAAGCTGGAAATCTGCTGTCTATTCGGCCAGCCTTTTCATTTTGAAGGAGATTTATTGGTGAGATTTTTACAGGCTCTGAGAATTGGCCTTTCTCAAAGTTCTGTTCCGAAATAATTTCTCTTTTGTTTTCTCCGTTAACTTCTCTGTAAACAGAAACTTTAAAATCTCCTTCAAGTTTCAGCACATAGTAGATAGAGCTAAGAGTAGTATAAGCTGTTGCGGCATTTAAACTGTATGTCAAAAAAAAATCAAAGTCTTGTGGGGTGTCCCGCCCGCCCTGAATATACAATTTAAATGCGCGACAGCTTATTTAGTATAAAATAGTTCGTAAAAGGAATTGAAGTAAGAATTTGAGGAGACAATACCACCCTGACTTAAGACAACTTTTTTTCATCTTCCTGGTAGTTTATAGATGCAGATTCATTACACTGTATGTATAAATCAGAAGCATCGGCTGATTTTGGGAGATTTATGCCACTTACTATATTGAGGTAATATAGCAATCCTAAATCATTTGTGAATTTCTTACTCCCTCCCCTTACCAAGGGGAGGGCTGGGGTGGGGTTAAAAATTTACGACTCCTGCAAGGATTGCTATAGGTACCTATTATGTTAGTAAACTTTATTCTTTTATTTGACTGATATTAAGCAGTATTAGCTTAAGAATAATTTGTAGATAGCTTCTAGTACGTCCTCCTTGAGCCATAACTCCTATCCGATTTTTTTAAGTCGTGGATAAAGCGATTGATATCGCATCCAAGCCTCTTCTAGGGTTGGATCGACTGATTGGGGAGTTGCAGCAAGCGTTGGTGTGGCTGCTAGTTTGCTGGTGTCATTAGCATCTGCGTATATGCCAATTCCTATACCCGCCAGTAGAGCAGCACCACGCGCGGAAGCAGCAGGAACTGTAGTTGTATAGAGGGGTATTCTCAATACATCGGTCAGTAATTGTTTCCAAGGCATTTCTGCCGTTCCACCGCCTGCTAAACGCAGTTCTGCCGCTTTAAAACCTGTTGCCTCAAGTGCCTCAAAACCTTGTCGCAAGGCAAAAGCAACTCCCTCTAAAGCTGCCCGCATCAGGTGCGCCTGTGTGTGATGAAGTCCCAGCCCTACCCATGCCCCGCGTACATAGGGGTCAAGGTGTGGAGTTCGCTCACCTGTGAGGTATGGCAAAAATGTCAATCCTTCACATCCTGGGGGAACAGAAAACGCTTTAGTATAGACCTCCTGCCAGCTCAAGCCGAGGATACCTCGCACCCACTCCAGCGCTAACCCGGCATTTTGCATTGCTGCAAGGGTGTACCACTGGTTAGGTACGGCGGCTCGATAGAGATGGGTACGACCATGAGGATCGATAATTGGTTGCGATCGAGGTGTAATGATTTGAGCGCCTGTGCCGATAGTTAGTTGAACCAAACCAGGCTCTAGTAGTCCGTTACCAAGTGCTGCCGCTGCGGTATCCGCAGCACCAGCGATAACAGGTAAGCCAACTCTTAAGCCAAGATGCTCTGAAGCAATAGTTGTTAGGTAGCCGGCGATCGCACTAGAGGGGATAATTTTTGGTAACCAATCACCGCGTAGATTCAGCGCCCAGATGGCTTCCAGGGCCCAGTTGTCCGACACAACATCGTAAAGCAAAGTACCGCTAGCATCAGATGGTTCGGTTGCGACTTCTCCAGTCATCCGTAACCGCAGCCAATCTTTTGGCTGGAGCGCCCAACGCGCTTCGGTGTAGACAGTAGCCTCGCGTTCTCGCAGCCACAACAAAGTGGGACCCGCCATTCCAGCCGTAACCGGGTTGCCCAAGCGCTCTAGAATAGCGGCATCGAGCGAATGATAAGTGTTAAGCGTGTCAAAGGAGCGAGTATCTGCCCAGAGGATAGCTGGACGCAGGGGCTGACCTGACTCCGAAGCTAGGACAACACCGTGCATTTGTCCTGAAAGTGCGATCGCCTGTACTCGATCGGCGCGATCTCCCACTGCCTTTCTAACAGCCTCGCCAACAGCTAACCACCAATCCATTGGCTCAGACTCAGCCCATCCAGGGTGGGGTGCACGAACAGGATAAGAGCTTGATGCTTCACCAGCAGCCGTTCCGTCTGCCGCTAGGAGCAATGCCTTAGCAGAGCCTGTTCCTAAATCTATGCCAAGCAGCATTAGGTTATCCTCAAATACTTAAAAGTTAAGAATTCAAAATTAGATTTGTTGCCAAATATAGCCGTCGCCATAGACATTAGGACACTGTCTTAAGAACGGCTTCCGTTTCCGTCGCATCGCGCCAAGTATGGGAGTGGTGTAGCTATTTGCGAATTCTACTTTTCAACCAAGCCGAGCATTTCTCTATGCGGTTGAACTCAGGCGAACAGAGGGGGAGATAGACCACTTGGACACCATCCGCTTCAAGCAACAGGGCAGTAGTTATTCCTGTGTGGATTGTAGGATGGGTTATCTGTGCTTCGCCAGAAAATTAAGCATGACCTTCGCTACAGTATCGGCCGACTCTACCACAAAAGCGTGACCACCTTGCTCGAGGATAGCTAGTTCAGCATTGGGTATACCTTGAGCTAGTTGCTCCGAAAATTTGACCGGAGTAAGAAGGTCTTCTTTGCCAACCATAACGAGTGTAGGGCAATGAATGTTTGCAAGGCGATCGCTGGTATCACTGCCAAGAATAGCTCGGCTTTGGTGATATAGT
This sequence comes from Microcoleus sp. C2D2, assembly GCF_036702495.1. Lineage (NCBI taxonomy): Bacteria > Bacillati > Cyanobacteriota > Cyanophyceae > Oscillatoriales > Microcoleaceae > Microcoleus > Microcoleus sp. C2D2. The sequence continues at coordinate 23,295 of NZ_JAUBTO010000097.1, forward strand.
CCATGAGGTGTCGGTCCAAATGGTTGATTCTCAATCCAGGTGATGAGTTGTTCCATTACCCCTGGAATCGAGTAAAACGCCTCGGTAAACAGCCAAGGCAAGATAACCCTCTGATAAAGCGTTCCCTCTAATTTCTGTGTCAAGTCGCCAAACAATTTGATGAGTGAATTAAACTTTTCATCTCCCTTTGCACAAGAAGAGAGAAGTATCAAACTTTGGATTTTTTCTGGATATGCCAAAGCCAGTTCTTGAGCAATCTGTCCACCCATTGAATGACCTGCCACATGGACTTGAGAAATGCTCAAGTAATCCAACAGCGCCGCTGCATCAGCCGCCATTTGTTTGATGCTGTAAGGACTGTCTGGCGCTTCACTTTGCCCAACTCCTCGGTTATCAAAGCGAAGCACCTGATACTGCTTAACTAGCGATCGCATCATTGCAGCCCAAGTTGAACTGTCACTGTCAAACCCCGCTATCAGCAGTAATAACTCGTTTTCGCTGGAACCTTGAATGTTGTAGTACAAATCAATTCCGTTGACCTGAATTACTGACACAGGCTTTTCTCGATACTATAGACTTCAATTGCTTGCATCACTTTCTGGCCCAAGTGATAACTGTAAGGTTTTGCCATGACAGGTTGCAGGGAGACTACTACTGTATAGTCTATGTCCTAATGAAACTGGCAACAGCTATAAAGCTAAAAATCGCAGCTTAAGTTGATAATGCCTTTACTGTGCCTGCGAGGATCGGACAAGCGTTCCTCGAACACCAAACTCATGCAAACTACGCAACTTGTCAGCAACAGTCTCGACGAAACGTGGCGACTGTACTAAATCTCCAAAAATCTCAAATATGCTGAGCGACGATTGTTTGGTGCAAACAGGTATCGAGCGATCGAACCGATGATTCGAGCCCGATCGCCTGAGGGCGATCGCTCAACTAAGGTATACAAACAATCTTGGGATTGAAGCGCCTCCCGCATCCGCCTGTCACAGTCATAGTCCAGCAATCCCACACCACAGATTCCCCAATCACTACCAGGATTCTGATGGAAATAATCATCGAGATAAAGCGCTTGGTGCGATCGATGAAATCCACCAACCCCAATAAGCTGTTGCGGCATTTAAATTGTCTGTCAAAAAAAATCAAAGTCTTGTGGGGTGGGCGTCCCGCCCGCCCTGAATATACAATTTAAATGCGCGACAGCTTAGGCACAATTCCATTAGTAATTCGATCGCGATCGTACTTGGGTATGCGAACGTTTTCAGGTAAACGAGATAGGGATGCTTCATTCACCTTGATTGTTGAGCCTGTGCTGATATTGCTGTTCATTCTTATTTAAGGATGATGGTATCACTTAAGACAAGCGTCGAACTTTACGGGTAGCGAATCGAACCCCTTCAAGATTAGAATTAAATGTTTTGTGGGAATAGCTTGTTTATCCGGATCGAAGCTGAGATTCGGTAGCCTTCTAAGTAATGTGCTCAAGCAAATAGTTAACTCCATGCGAGCTAAAACGGCTCCCAGACAAAAGTGAATTCCTGAACCAAACCCAAGGTGTTCGTTGGGCGTGCGTGTAATATCGAAAACCTCCGGTGAGTCAAACTTCTCGGGGTCATGATTGGCCGCCCCAAGCCCCAGTGCGATGATGCTACCCGCCGTAATGTTCTTACCGCCAATCGTCAGGTCTTGCTTGGCAATCCTAAAGAAAAAAGGAAGCGAGGTATCGAAACGGATCATTTCTTCGACAGCGCTATGGATCAGAGAAGGATGTTTTTTCAGTTTTTGCAGTTGGTTTGGATGAGACAGCAGTGCATTCACCCCATTGGCAATCTGGTCTGTGGTGGTCAACATACCTGCATTTAAGATCTGAATGCATACAGATGGGAGTTCCTCAAGATTAAATCCCTGCTCTTGGTAGGCCACACTCAGCAGGCTAATCATGTCAGTTCCCGGTTGCCGGCGCCGTTGTTCAACCAGTTGCCCGATTAGTGCAGAAAACTGTACGGCTGCCTTGTCTGCCTTGCGTGCCATTTCTTCAATTTCAATATTTGAGCCGCCCGCTGCGCCAAATATTCGGCTTATATCCATTGCCCATTCGAGCAGGTTCGCTGTGTCGGTTTCTGGCACACCAAATATCTCAGGAATAATGAACCCTGGTAGTGGTACCGACAAATCCGATACAACATCCATGCCGCCGTGATTTTGAACGTTATCCAACAATCGCTCCGTGGTGTTCTCGATAATCGAGCGCCAGCTTTCTATGGCACGAGTTGTAAATCCCTGCTGGGCTAACTTCCGCAGTCGGGTGTGCTCCGGTGGATCTTTCTCACCTATCCAGTTTGATGTCAGAGCGAGGAAATTCTGGATCTCTTTGACATCCAAAGAACCTAACTGATTGATATACAACGGTGTGCGGTCTGAACTCAAACGCTCATCCCGTAGAGCCGCCTCAACATCTCTATAGCGTGTCAAAATCCAGTAGCCTCCAGACTCACAATAGTGAACGGGGTCTTCAGAACGCATCCGTTTGAAGAGTGGATAGGAATTCACCAAAGCTTCGGGTGCAAACAGATCGTAGGTTGGCTCCTTGGCAAATGCTGGCATATGTTTGTGTTGTTAATTCATTTGCAAGATGATGGTATCACTTAAGACTAGCGTCGAACTTTACCCGTAGCGAATCGAACCCCTTCAAGATCAGAATTGAATGTTTTGTGGGAATAGCTTGCCGATCCGGATCGAAGCTGAGATTCGGTAGTCTTCTAAGTAATGTGGTGAAGCAAATAGTTAACTCCATGCGAGCTAAAGCGGCTCCCAGACAAAAGTGAATGCCTGAACTAAACCCAAGGTGTTCGTTGGGCGTGCGTGTAATATCGAAAACCTCCGGTGAATCAAACTTCTCGGGGTCATGATTCGCCGCCCCAAGCCCCAGTGCGATGATGCTACCCGCCGCGAGCTCCTTACCGCCAATCGTCAGGTCTTGTTTGGCAATCCGAAAGAAAAAAGGAACCGAGGCATCGAAACGGAGGATTTCTTCGACAGCGCTATGGATCAGAGAAGGATTTGTTTTCAGTTTTTGCAGTTGGTCCGGATGACACAGCAGTGCATTCACCCCATTGGCAATCAGGTCTGTGAGGGTCAACAGACCTCCTATTAAGATCTGAACGCATACAGATGGGAGTTCCTCAAGATTAAATCCCTGCTCTTGGTAGGCCACACTCAGCAGGCTAATCATGTCAGTTCCCGGTTGCCGGCGCCGTTGTTCAACCAGTTGCCCGATTAGTGCAGAAAACTGTACGGCTGCCTTGTCTGCCTTGCGTGCCATTTCTTCAATTTCAATATTTGAGCCGCCCGATGTGCCAAAAAGTGTGACTATATCCCTTGCCCATTCGAGCAGGTTCGCTCTGTCGGTTTCTGGCACGCCAAATATCTCAGTAATAATGAACCCTGGTAGTGGTACCGACAAATCCGATACAACATCCATGCCGCCGTGATTTTGAACCTTATCCAACAATCGATCCGTGGTGTTCTGGATAATAGAGCGCCAGCTTTCTATGGCACGAGTTGTAAATCCCTGCTTGCCTAACTTCCGCAGTCGGGTGTGCTCGGGTGGATCTTTCTCACCCATCCAGTTTGATATCAGAGCGAGGAAATTCTGGATCTCTTTGACATCCAAAGAACCTAACTGATTGATAAACAACGCTTTGCGGTCTGAACTCAAACGCTCATCCCGTAGAGCCGCCTCAACATCTCTATAACGTGTCAAAATCCAGTAGCCTCCAGACTCACAATAGTGAACGGGGTCTTCAGAACGCATCCGTTCGAAGAGTTGAGAGGAATTGGCCAAAGCTTCGGGTGCAAAAAGATCGTAGGTGGGCTCGTTGGCGAATGCTGACATATTCTTGTGTTGTGAATTCATGTGCAAGATGATGATATCACTTAAGACGAGACTAGAACTTTACGGGTAACGAATCGAACCCCTTCAAGATCAGAATTGAATGTTTTGTGGGAATAGCGTGCCGATCCGGATCGAAGCTGAGATTCGGTAGTCTTCTAAGTAATGTGGTGAAGCAAATAGTTAACTCCATGCGAGCTAAAACGGCTCCCAGACAAAAGTGAATGCCTGAACTAAACCCAAGGTGTTCGTTGGGCGTGCGTGTAATATCGAAAACCTCCGGTGAGTCAAACTTCTCGGGGTCATGATTGGCCGCCCCAAGCCCCAGTGCGATGACGCTACCCGCCGTAATGTCCTTACCGCCAATCGTCAGGTCTTGTTTGGCAATCCGAGAGAAAAAAGGAACGGAGGTATCGAAACGGATCATTTCTTCGACAGCGCTATGGATCAGAGAAGGATTTTTTTTCAGTTTTTGCAGTTGGTCCGGATGAGACAGCAGTGCATTCACCCCATTGGCAATCAGGTCTCTGGTGGTCAACAGACCTCCATTTAAGATTTCAATACATCGAGATGGGAGTTCCTCAAGATTAAATCCCTGCTCTTGGTAGGCCACACTCAGCAGGCTAATCATGTCAGTTCCCGGTTGCCGGCGCCGTTGTTCAACCAGTTCCCTGATTAGTGCAGAAAACTGTACGGCTGCCTTGTCTGCCTTGCGTGCCATTTCTTCAATTTCAATAGTTGAGTCGCCCGCTACGCCAAAAAGTGTGACTATATCCGTTGCCCATTCGAGCATATTCGCTCTGTCGGTTTCTGGCACGCCAAATATCTCACTAATAATGAACCCTGGTAGTGGTACCGACAAATCCGATACAACATCCATGCCGCCGTGATTTTGAATTTTATCTAACAATCGATCCGTGGTGTTCTGGATAATAGAGCGCCAGCTTTCTATGGCACGAGTTGTAAATCCCTGCTTGGCTACCTTCCGCAGTCGGGTGTGCTCGGGTGGATCTTTATCAACCATCCAGTTTGATGTCAGAGCGAGGAAATTCTGGATCTCTTTGACATCCAAAGAACCTAACTGATTGATAAACAACGCTTTGCGGTCTGAACTCAAACGCTCATCGTGTAAAGCCGCCTCAACATCTCTATAGCGTGTCAAAATCCAGTAGCCTCCCGACTCACAATAGTGGACGGGGTCTTCAGAACGCATCCGTTTGAAGAGTGGATAGGAATTGGCCACAGCTTCGGGTGCAAAAAGATCGTAGGTGGGCTCGTTGGCGAATGCTGACATATTTTTGTGTTGTGAAATCCTTTGCAAGATGATGGTATCACTTAAGACTAGCGTCGAACTTTACCCGTAGCGAAGCGAACCCCTTCAAGACCAGATTTGAATGTTTTGTGGGAATAGCTTGTTTATCCGGATCGAAGCTGAGATTCGGTAGTCTTCTAAGTAATGTGGTCAAGCAAATAGTTAAGTCCATGCGAGCTAAAACGGCTCCCAAACAAAAGTGAATTCCTGAACCAAACCCAAGGTGTTCGTTGGGCGTGCGTGTAATATCGAAAACCTCCGGTTCCTCAAACTTCTCGGGGTCATGATTCGCCGGCCCAAACCCCAGTGCGATGACGCTACCCGCCGTAATGTCCTTACCGCCAATCGTCAGGTCTTGTTTGGCAATCCGAGTCAAAAAAGGAACGGAGGTATCGAAACGGAGGATTTCTTCGACAGCGCTATTGATCAGAGTCGGATTTGTTTTCAGTTTTTGCAGTTGGTCCGGATGAGACAGCAGTGCATTCACCCCATTGGCAATCTGGTCTGTGGTGGTCAACAGACCTGTATTTAAGATTTCCATACATAGAAATGGGAGTTCCCGATCGTTAAATCCCTGCTCTTGGTAAGCCACACTCAGCAGGCTAATCATGTCGGTTCCGGGCTGCCGGCGCCGTTGTTCAATCAGTTGCCTGATTAGTGCGCAAAACTTTACGGCTGCCATGTCTGCCTTGCGTGCCAATTCTTGCATTTCAATAGTTGAGCCGCCCGCGGCGCCAAAAAATGTGCCTATATCCCTTGCCCATTCGAGCATGTTCGCTCTGTCGGTTTCTGGCACGCCAAATATCTCAGTAATAATGATCCCTGGTAGTGGTACCGCCAAATCGGATACAACATCCATGCCGCCGTGATTTTGAACGTTATCCAACAATCGATCCGTGGTGTTCTGGATAATACAGCGCCAGCTTTCTATCGCACGAGTTGTAAATCCCTGATTGGCTAACTTCCGCAGTCGGGTGTGATCGGGTGGATCTGTATCAACTATCCAGCTTGATGTCATATTGAGGAAATTCTGGATCTCTTTGACATCCAAAGAACCTAACTTATTGATAAACAACGCTGTGCGGTTTGAACTCAAACGCTCATCGCGTACAGCCGCCTCAACATCTCTATAGCGTGTCAAAATCCAGTAGCCGAGAGCTTCGCTATAGTGAACGGGGTCTTCTGAACGCATCCGTTTGAAGAGTGGATAGGAATTGGCCAAAGCTTCGGGTGCAAACAGATCGTAGGTTTGCTGGTTGGCGAATGCTGACATATTCTTGTGTTGTGAATTCATTTGCAAGATGATGGTATCACTTAAGACTAGCGTCGAACTTTACCCGTAGCGAGTCGAACCCCTTCATGACCAGATTTGAATGTTTTGTGGGAATAGCTTGTTTATCCGGATCGAAGCTGAGATTCGGTAGTCTTCTAAGTAATGTGGTCAAGCAAATAGTTAAGTCCATGCGAGCTAAAACGGCTCCCAGACAAAAGTGAATGCCTGAACCAAACCCAAAGTGTTAGTTGGGGGTGCGTGTAATATCGAAAACCTCCGGTTCCTCAAACTTCTCGGGGTCTTGACGGGGTGACAATGCCTGTGGAACCTTGATGGTAAAAGCATTAAAGCCCCTGAATCTCAAAAAAGATAGCAGATTATTGACAGGCTTATTGACTCATAAGATCGTCCGAGAGATCCTTGAACCTGATTCTCTACGATCGCCACTCTCTTTTCTTGAGTCACGGCAGCGAAGATCCTTTCGCTCGGTCACTCTACTCAAAACCTTGACGCAGCCTTGCTTTCAACCTGCTTGTCACCCCGTCAATATCGGCTGGCGTTGATTCAAGATGATGCCAATTTCCTCCTATTGCCTTGGAAGACTCAAATTCATCTGCCTTTGGTATTGGATTTTTTATTGAGATAGATTATCATCAGTGCTGTTGAGCTAAATTGCTGGCACTGCCAGCGGTCAATTAGGAGAAGTGGATGAATTTTTCAGCAATACGCGAACAATTCTTGGCAGGCGGTCTTGTCATGTGGCCGCTGCTGCTTTGTTCAATTCTATCGGTAACGCTGGCGAGCGAACGCGCCCTATTCTGGAGCAGAATTTACAGACGACAAAAGCAAGTTGCTCATGATGTTTTGCGGCTCTATCAACTCAATAACATGGTGAGTGCGATCGATAAGCTCAAGCAGAATGTTGACTTACCGATCGCCCGCATTTTCCTCGGCACGTTGCAGCTTGAAGAGGCGACACCTGAAGAATTTATTCTAGCGCTAGAAACCGAGGCAAAAATCGAAATTCCGCTACTGAAGCGGTTCAATCATATTTTTGACACGATCGTTGCGCTAGCACCATTGCTCGGTCTTCAAGGCACAGTATTTGGGCTAATGACCACATTTGCCTCGATTAATATTGGCAACCTTGCAGCGACAAATAAATCGGGTTTGACCGCAGGCATTAGCGAAGACTTGCCCACCACTTCTGCCGGATTACTGGTGGGCATTATCACTCTGACATTTTCCAGCATTTACCGGGGCTTATATCAGCGCGAAGTTAGCCGAATTGAAGAATATGGAGGGCAGCTAGAACTGCTCTATCGTCGTCATTATCGAACTGCACAAAAAGAGTATGAACCTACCCAAAGACCCTGAAATTCCTCCACAAATTAATATTGTGCCGCTGATTGATGTGGTGTTCTCGCTGCTCACATTTTTCATTCTCTCTAGCTTGTTCTTAAGCAGCCCTGAAGGACTGCCTGTGAATTTGCCCAAAGCGACTTCGAGCCAGCCGACACAGACAACGAACCGAGTCACGATCGCGATTGATTCAAAAGGACAAGTCAGTCTCGATCGTCAGCCCACAACGGTAGAGGCTTTGCCCGCACAACTGAGCGCCTTAGCTGCTACTCGTCAAGACCTGATTGCCGTGATTAACTCTGACGAAAGCGTTAATTTTGGCTTGGCTGTAGCCGTTATGGATCGGGTGCGGCAGGTTAAAGGAGTTAAACTAGGCATTGCGACTCGCAGACCCGGATGACCTGTCAGCCTAAAATGCTCTGTGAACTACCACGCTTCATTTCTACCAATAGAAGCGCGGCATCCAGATTCGCGAAGGCTGGATTCATAAGGTGAAGCGTTCGATGGCTGAGAATTCTTGATATTGAGCAACGCCATTTTTCACCATCCTAACTAAGGGCATCAAGCGATGCCTGATGCCCCGTGTCTTTAGACTGGGGTTGCTGATAATAGGCCGATAAGATCGGGTGCATCTCACTTTGGCACATACATCAAATTGAAAGTTGACCGTTGAGATAAGCACAGCGAAGAGCAAGGATAGA
>NZ_JAUBTO010000098.1:0-31604 GCF_036702495.1 Microcoleus sp. C2D2
TAAAGGTTTCATCCTATTTTACCTTTTTTTGTCTACCCCCTTGACAATTTGCACTTTTTCTTAACTTGTCACAAATGTTACCAGATTGATTAAATCCAGCAGGCTTCATTGCAAGCAAAAAATAATAAACCTTACCGCTTACAAGTTGCCCAATATCTACGCCAGGAGTAACACTAAGCTTGCAATTGTAAGGGTTGACAATTTCACTCGCAACCATATCGAGCGGAGTTTCTAAACTACTAGCACCCGAATATTTAACCATCGCGACCATTGCATTCTGAACGTATGGCAGGCAAAGAGTAGCCTTGACAATTCCTTTGTCATTGGTTTCGGCACCGATCCACATAGCCCAGGAAGCAAAAACGGGATAACCAGCAATCAGGGTGGTTTTCATCCCAGCCGCTTTGGTCTGCTGAGAATTGCCACCGTTAGCAAATTTAAGCAAATCAGTTATTAACTGACGGCTTTCTGTGTCAGCACCAGGCATATCAATTACTCCTCTTATTTTCGTAGTAACGCTTCAAAAACTTTTGAGCCCAGCTTTCTTTCGGTGGATCTTGCTGCTGGGGTTGCGGCTGAGGTGTTGGCGGAGTATAAGCCGGAGCCGGAGCCGGAGAAGAAGCCGGAGCCGGAGCAGACGCAGAAGCTAAAACAACGCTTTCGACTGGCGGCACTGGTGGTGGCGGTGGAAACGAAGCAGCGCCAGGAAACGGGGACGAGCTAGTAACAACAGAAACAGCTAAAACCAAATCAATCATCAAAGTAACTCACAAAGTCAATAAACCTATATTCAGGGATACAAAATTAATTAACAATGGTAAAATCGCTTAACTTTTAATAAATGGTTTTAGTAGAGTAAACACTTATCTTTTTGTAAAGGGGTTGACTAAAAAATAAGGCGTCAGTAAAATATGTTAATCAAGTAAGAAACTAAAAATATGAGCAGAATAGATTGCTTGGTGTTAGCAAGCTTAGAAAAAAGAAGCCTTTCGCTAACTGGAATTACTCATAAAATAGCATCAAATAACATAGAAAAATTACCTACAAGAATAGGTATACACGCCAGACTTAAAAAATTAAACAACCAAGGCTTTGTTGTTTTTAACTGGCCAGAAGGACAAAAAATCTACACAATAACAAATAAAGGACTTTTAGAAATCAAACAATTTATAAATCAATTAATGAGGCTTGCAGCATAATGAACCAAAATGGAATTAAATGGTTAGCACTAATTCTAATGGTAATAGACCACATCGGATTTGTAGTAGAAGCCGAACCGATGCGAATCTTTGGTCGATTTAGTTTCCCATTATTTGCATGGGTGCTGGCTCAAAACTGGAAACGGCGAAAGCCAAACAATAGCGCCAAACCTTTAATTACGAAATTAGTGTTGTTTGGAATAATTTCTCAGATTCCCTATATAATACTATTCAACAAATTAGAATTCAATATATTGATTAGTTTTGCATTAGTTGTAATAACATTTACACAAATTCACAAAGCTCAAACAAACAAAAAAATCGTAATAATGATACTCGGATTAATAGCAGCTCAATTATGGGGAGTGGACTACGGGTGGTATGCGGTAGCGTGTCCGCTATTAATGATTAATTTAAAAGGCAAAGGTAATCGGGTATGGTGGATTAGTTGGATTATTACCAATACCATCTATGCAGCAAGCTCAGGCTATTTTTTGCAACTGTTCGCAGTGTTGACACCGCTAATATTGGCTTATCACAATCCCGCTAGAGACCGAAAGCCGACGGCGATCGAAAAAAGATTTTTTTACTACTTCTACCCAATCCATCTCGCGGGACTAGCAGCCTTAAAAGCAGTTATCTAAAATTGTTATTATCACCAGAAAATCTCAAACCAATTTACCGCAATGTCAGAAACAGAAAAACAGAAAAAAAGACGCGATAATGTCCGCAACCTTCGAGACATCAACAGAATACTAAGCCGAAAACTTCGAGACACGCAAAAATACCTATCGCAGCAAATTAAAAATATTGAAGCTGAGCGCGATAGGTACAAGCTCAAAGTTAAAGAACTAGCCAAAGAATTGGAACTCGAAAAAGCAAAAAACTCAGGTGGGGATTCCATTTAGCAATTTTTAGAGAAGGTGCAGCAAGCTTTTATCGTTACCAGGCTCTGGTAATCCAGATTAACAGTCCGAGCGTACTTTATCTGGTTTCCGGAGGTCGCCATGAGTTCGCGGTGCGGGCCGCACAGCCCCGGAGGGCGTACAATACACGATGCAGCCCGATCGCATACAATCTGGGCCAGTTTCGCTTACAATAAAAGGCTAAACCTCAAAATTACGGCGCAGCCTAATTGCTGCTACTTTTATGTCTCTACCTATAGTTGCTATTATTGGACGCCCCAATGTAGGCAAATCGACGATCGTCAACCGTTTAGCCAACACCCAAGATGCGATCGTCCACGACGAACCGGGAATCACGCGCGATCGCACTTACAGACCAGCATACTGGGGCGATCGGGAATATCAAGTCGTAGACACCGGCGGTCTAGTATTCGACGACGAGACAGAATTTCTACCTTTAATTCGCGAACAAGCAATGGCGGCCCTGGCAGAAGCCAGCGCAGCCATTTTCGTAGTAGACGGACAAACCGGGCTCACCGGCGGCGACGAAGCGATCGCATCTTGGCTGAGACTGCAAAAAGTCCCCGTCATTCTCGCCGTCAACAAATGCGAATCGGAAAATACAGGACTCACCCAAGCAGCCGACTTTTGGCAATTGGGACTGGGAGAACCTTTCCCTATTTCCGGCATTCACGGCAACGGCACCGGCGAATTGCTCGACAAATTAATAACTTATCTCCCCACGGAAGTATTATCAGAAGTTGAGGAAATTAAAGTAGCAATTATTGGTCGTCCCAACGTCGGCAAATCGAGTTTGTTAAACGCATTTCTTGGAGAAAATCGCGCTATAGTCAGCCCGATTTCCGGCACAACCCGCGACGCGATCGACACCTTAGTAGAACGCAACGGTAAAACCTACCGCCTGATCGACACAGCCGGAATACGCAAAAAGAAAAACGTCGAATACGGCGCAGAATTTTTCGGGATCAACCGCGCTTTCAAAGCCATCCGCCGCGCCAACGTCATACTGTTAGTAATTGACGCAATTGACGGCGTTACGGATCAAGACCAAAAATTAGCCGATCGCATCAGCCAAGAAGGTCGAGCCTGCATCATAGTTGTCAACAAATGGGATGCCGTAGAAAAAGACTCCGACACCATTTACGAGTACGAAAGAGAAGTAAGAACCAGACTTTATTTCCTCGACTGGGCAGAAATGATTTTTGTTAGCGCCATGAGTGGACAGCGAGTTGAAAAAATCATTGAATTAGTAGACAAAGCCTCCGACGAACACAAACGTCGCGTCCCTACCGCCGTCATTAACGAAGTCATAGAAGAAGCCACAACCTGGCACTCAGCCCCAGTTACCCGCCAAGGAAAACAAGGCAAAATCTATTACGGTACTCAAGTGCGATCGCAGCCACCGACAATTGCGCTATTTGTCAACGATCCCAAACGCTTCACCGAAAATTACCGCCGCTACATGGAAAGCCAATTTCGCAAACACCTCGGCTTTACCGGTACACCAATGCGGCTGCTTTGGAGAGGCAAAAAAGTTCGTGCCACCGAAATGAGCACAACAAACAGAGCACTGCGCGTCAAGTAATTTTAGATTTTAGATTTTGGATTTTAGATTGAAGAAAAGATGCTGTTAGATCAATACTTCGGACTGTTTTTGATTGCCAACCGTAGAATAAGGGTTTCAAGGCTCCAAGGCAAGTTCCCTACCAAGGTCAAATCGAGGGTTTCAGACGGCGAACTAAAAACTGTCCGGACTATTGTTAGATGATATAATTGATTGCCAATTACAGCCCAATTTTTCATCTAAAATCTAAATATGGGATGAACGAACAAGAGTTTAAACACAGAACGAAGGCTCTAGCATTAAGAGTTATTAAGCTAGTAAGTTCGCTGCCAAAAAATACCGTTTCTGAGGTAATTGGCAAGCAGTTAATTCGTTCAGGAACTTCTGTCGGGGCTAACTATCGAGCAGCTTGTCGCGTTAGGTCAACAGCCGACTTAATTGCTAAACTCAGAATAGTTGAAGAAGAAGCAGATGAATGTCTTTACTGGATGGAGCTGATAGTTGAAGCTAAATTAGTAGATGTGGCTAATTTGAGGAGTATCATGTCAGAAACAAATGAAATTTTAGCGATGACAGTTGCCTCCATCAAAACTTTAATTGCTAAAAACCCAACAGCAAATCGCAAATAAAACAATGTCAAATCCCCAACCAAAATTTCCAATCAAAAATCCAACAATCAACTAATCCCAATCAAACAATCAAACAATCAAACAATCAAACAATCCCCAATCCATCAATCCATCAATCCATCAATCCATCAATCCATCAATCCATCAATCCATCAATCCATCAATCCCCCAATCCATCAATCCCCCAATCCATCAATCCATTAATCCCCCAATCCATCAATCCCCCAATCCATCAATCCCCCAATCCATCAATCCCCCAATCCATCAATCCCCCAATCCATCAATCAAACAATCAAACAATCTAAAATCTAAAATCTAAAATCTAAAATCGCAAGATGGACTTACTTCGATCGCTCCCCATAGGACTGTACCTAGAACAACCAGTAACCTGGCTTCACCGGCTAGACTCCCGCGTAAAACTAGCCTGGTTGATGACATTTCTGATTGCGCCAATCCTCGCCAATCCCATCTGGCGGTTGATGCTAGTAGGAATGTTAATCGTACTGACACTAACAGCAGCAATTCCCTTGCGGGTGTGGAAGCAGCAAATGGGACTGCTGCTGCTATTCTGCATTTTAGTATTTGGTCTGAGCGCGATCGCCCCCGACGGACTCCCCTCAGAACACCAGCCCCGCCTCCCCGCCGACGAATTAACCTTTTCCCAACAGCCCGCAACTCTTCCACCCCCGCCCCAACCAAAACCCTGGTACAAACCTTTTAATTTAGACTCAAACTTCCCCATCCTAAATCCCAAATCCCAAATCTCAAATCAACTCCCCCAACCCACAAACTACAGTTACGTTTTATTCAAACAAGGCCCGATTAAAATCACCCGCAAATCCATAGATTTAGCTATCAACGTCAGCACCCTATTTTTCACAGTAATTTACAGCACCAACCTCTACCTCCTCACCACAGCCAGCGAAGAAATCACCTGCGCCATTGAAAACTTAATGCAGCCCCTGCGCCGCTTGCACTGGCCTGTCACCGAAATAGCGCTAACATTAACCTTATCTTTGCGGTTCATTCCCCTAGTATTGGAAGAAATACAAAATTTAGTGCGATCGGTGAGTACCCGAGCGATAAACTGGAAAAAACTCGGATTTCGTCGCGCCGCTCAAGTTTGGTTGATGATAGCCGAGCGGCTGTTAGAAAACTTGCTCCTGCGAGCTGAACAAATAGCCAGCGCCATGAAAGTTCGCGGCTTTACCAGTCCCGATCGACACCGTGTAGAATGGCACCAGTTGCAATTGAAAATCCGAGACTGGATCGCCCTCGGCTGCTTGATCGTCCTCTGGAGTGCCCGCTTGGTTTGGGGTTGGGACAGTTAAGATTTTAGATTTTAGATTTTAGATTGATTGATTGATTGATTGATTGATTAGATTTGAGATGGAAGAATTGGGAAGGACTGATGAAGCTCGTCGTTTGGAACACCGGTCTACATTTGAGTAAGTTTTGTCTGGTACGCGACAGTCCTGCTAAAGTAATGGAGACAAATATTTAGAGATCCAAAACCTTGAACATCTATCTTGGGACAGATATCGTATATGTTCCGCGCATTCAAGCGGCATTAGATCGGTTTGGCGATCGCTTCCTCGAAAAAGTTTACACGCCCGCCGAACAAAGGGATTGCGGCCAACTAAATTCTCAACACAGCAGCATTAAAGGTAAAATGAATCGAGTTTCCTGCAACCAACTAGCGGGGCGCTGGGCAGCAAAAGAAGCCGTTGTCAAAGCTCTAGGCACGGGATGGCGGGGAATACGGTATGCAGATGTGGAAATTCGGCGCTCCGAAAACGGTGCTCCAAATGTGCAACTCCACGGAACCGCAGCAGCACGAGCCTGTGTTTGGGGAAATTGCCAGTGGCAATTGAGCCTCAGCCACGACGGAGACTATTGCACGGCTACGGCGATCGCCCTTTGTACCCCGCTCTCAAACAACGCTGTCGGGCGATCGAGCGAAACTAAAATCTAAATCTTTAATCTAAAATTGATCGATTGTGAGCGTTAATGACTACAGAAACCTACTTGAATCATCCAAACTTTGGGCTCCTCTTCAGGGTATCCCAGGTTGAAGACAGCCAAGAATTATTTACCACCCTATACGCCCAACGCCTGTTTTTTTTGGTGACAAACGGCCCTGGCGGCCTGAGATTTGAACCAATCAGCCGCTCCGACGCTCGCCTCATGGTCGAAATTCGCCTGCGATCCCTGCGTCGCAGCGGTCAATATCAAGAGTACGACCAATTGCAGACCATTCACCAGCGCACGTTTCAATAACGAAAATTAGTAATTTGGTAATTGGTAACTGTCTTAATTTTCCTTCCCTCCAGTCAAGAGCGTTGAGCAACCATGACCATAGCCTCTCGAATTAACAGCATTCGCCAACACTTGCCCGAATCAGTGCGGTTAATTGCCGTTACCAAACAGGTACCAACTGATGCTATCCGGGAAGCATACGACGCGGGTATCCGGGATTTTGGTGAGAGTAAGGTTCAAGAGACTGCCGAAAAACAAAGCCAACTGCAAGATTTACCGGATATCAACTGGCACTTGATCGGCCACTTGCAAGCCAACAAAGCCGCCAAAGCCCTAGAGCATTTCCAGTGGATTCATTCTCTAGACAATTTAAAAATCGCTCAGCGACTTTCGCGCTTGGCGGGCGAAAAGTCATGCTCTCCCCAAGTCTGCCTGCAAGTCAAAATGTTGCCGGATCCGGACAAATACGGCTGGAGCGTTCCAGAACTGCTTGCCGACCTTCCAGAACTCAACAAATGTCAGCATATCAAAATTCAAGGTTTGATGACAATACCCCCACAGGGGTTAAATGAGTCGCAAATCCTAGAATTATTTAACAGCACTCGCGAACTTGCTGACAAAATCCAGCAGCAAAATTTGCCCTGCATTCAAATGCAGCAGCTCTCGATGGGGATGTCGGGAGATTATCATTTGGCAATTCGAGCAGGTGCTACTATGGTACGGCTAGGACAAACTTTATTTGGCTCTAGGAGGGGATAAATAATTGAAATCTTCTGATAAAGACGATTTAGGTTAAATATAGAGTTGTCAGCCACCCGCGACTGACGCGCAACGCGAGTATAGTCGGGGTAGCAAAGTCGTGAAGGAGCGTGAATCATGAATATTTTTTCTAAACTGCGAGATTTTGTAGGCTTCAATAATGAGCCTGATTACGATGACGTGTACGACGAAACGGAAGGGGAGCGGTATCAGAACTTTTACCAAGCGCCTGAACCGAACCCCGCTGCAGTCGCAGCAGAAGAAGAACGCCGTCAAAATCGTAGAATGCGGGAGCGGTCAGTAGTAGGATCGACAGGTATGGATGTCGTTGCACCAACCGGGGGAGTAGGGTCAGTAATGAATAACGTGATTGGAATGCCTGGAGCTATGAACGGGATTTCGGAAGTTGTAGTCATGGAGCCGCGCACTTTTGAAGAGATGCCGGCAGCAATTCGAGCTCTTAAGGAACGGAAGTCTGTGGTTTTGAACCTGACGGTGATGGACCCAGACCAAGCGCAAAGAGCTGTGGACTTTGTCGCGGGCGGTACTTATGCCCTTGACGGTCATCAAGAGCGAATTGGCGAAAGTATTTTCTTGTTTACGCCTAGCTGCGTGCAGGTGAGAACTCAGTCTGGTGTGGTTCACGAAGTGCCTCCAGCCCAAGGACGGCCCCGCCCTGCTGCTCCTGCACCGACAGTCTGGCCTGCAGAACAAGCTCCAATGGCTCAGTAGTTATTAGTCAGTAGTTATTAGTCATTAGTCATTAGTCATTAGTCATCAGTCATCAGTCTTTAGTCTTTAGTTATTAGCCCGTAAGCTTTTAACTAGGCAGCTCCTGAATTTTGTATTCTGCAAGTTCTGGGTTCTTAACTCTTAGCTAAGACAGTTGACTGATAACTAATGACTACTCACGGACTAATGACTAATGACTAATGACTGTTGACTAATGACTAATGACTAATAACTACTGACTAATGACTGTTGACTAATGACTAATGACTAATGACTGTTGACTAATGACTAATGACTAATGACTGATGACTAATGACTAACATAAAATTTGGTACGATCGGCGGCGGGGTAATGGGAGAAGCTCTCTTATCCCGCTTAATAGCACAGAAAGTTTATTTGCCTTCAGAAATATTGGTGAGCGACCCACAGCTTCAACGGCGCCAATTTTTGACGGAAACCTACGGGATTGGAACAACAGCCAGCAATCTAGAAGTTGCTGCAGCTACAGAAGTGCTGTTTTTGGCGATTAAACCGCAAGTTTTTGATACGGTAGCTTTGGAGTTGGCGGTGGCGGCCGATCGCAAACAGGGAAATAATGGAGAAACGGCTGATTCCAAGCCAGAAGCGCTGGTAGTGTCGATTTTGGCAGGAGTGCCGCTGAGCAAGCTAGAACCGACTTTTCCCGGGCGGGGAGTGCTGCGGGTGATGCCGAATACTCCGGCAACGGTAGGAGCGTCCATGAGCGCGATCGCCCCGGGAAAACTTGTTCAACCGGCTGATTTAGAATTGGTAAAGCGCATCTTTCAGGCCGTGGGAGAAGTGGTAGAAGTACCTGAGAGTATGCTCGATGCGGTGACTGGGCTTTCGGGTTCCGGGCCAGGTTATGTAGCAATTTTGATAGAGGCCTTGACAGATGGCGGAGTTTGTGCGGGTTTGCCACGGGCGATCGCCTCTCAATTAGCTTTGCAAACAGTATTCGGTACGGCGAAGCTATTGCAAGAAACGGGAATGCACCCAGCAGAATTGAAAGATCGAGTTACAAGTCCCGGCGGCACAACTATTGCGGGGATTGCTAAATTAGAGAGTAACGGCTTTCGTTCTGCGCTGATCGAAGCAGTGAAAGCAGCTTGTTTGCGTTCTCAAGAATTGGGTAAATAAGCCAGGAATTACGCACAGAATAAATCAGAAACGATTTCAATATAAGTCACAAAAAAAGCGATCTCACAGAAGAAGTGCGATCGCTTTTTTTAACTTGCGTGGTGACCAGATTAGAAGCCGATCCGCAGGAGTGGATAGCTATCCTGGAACTATACACCTGCGTTTTTTCTCTGTTTGCGTTTATTGGTAACTCCCCAAGCAGCAAAAGCCAGGGTACCTAATATAGTGCAGGGTTCGGGAACCGGTTCAGCGGCTGATTGAAGCTCAAAGTTAGCTACTACGGAACCAGTGTTGTCATTGTAAGTTCCAGGTAATCCTTGAACAGAGCCTGCATCTGCGAAACCCAGAAAGAGCCGAGTTGCTTGCTCAGGTACTAAAAAACGCTGTATACTTCCCGAACCACTACCTGTTAAACCATCACCAATAAAAAAAGTTTGGTTGAGCAGGGGTGATAATTCCGCAAAGCTGGTATTATTTGTGAAATTAAGAGGTGATGGTCCTGAACCTGTGGGTTCAGAATCATTGAGAAATACGCCAACTAAAAAACCCAACCCGCTGTCGTTCCGTATCCCAGAAATTCCGCCATAAGACAAGATATTTGTACCAGAAAAATAAGGACGCCCATCTCCACTCGCATTAGAAGTTTCGGGAGAAGCCCCATAATTAACAATTCCACTAATGTTTGAGAAGGTAAGCACTTGACCTGGGGCAGCAGCAAAATTGTACAGAGGTGGAAGTTGTCCCCCAGTACCACCGCCGGGAGCTGGTGCAGATATCTTACCTGCGCCAAATATGTTAGAATTTCCTGTGATAGTAAGCTGGGCAGCTTTGACTGGATTGACATTGGTTACTGCTAATCCTAAACCGATGGCAGCCAAAGTATTAACGATTTTTTTGGCAACGTTCGTCATCTAATTTTTCCTCGGGTACTTGAGATTCTATTTGACCGCTAGCAATAAGCTGCTAGCTGAGTTCCTAAACTTGTTTGTTAGCTTTCGCTGGTGCTTAAGTTATTTTTAACAATACTGCAAATGCTTTAGATTTAAGTGTGATATCGATCGTAAGGGAAGGTGATAAAGCGATCCCAAGCCAGATGGGAGAACTTAGAGGTGATAAAGCAATACCAAGCCAGATATGAGAACTCAGAGCTATTTAAACCCCGATCGATCGTGATTTCAGGGACTGTCGTCAAAGTCAGACATTCAGGAGATTTAATCGGTTTTGTTGATAGTGTAACGCCTGCTCAACTGCAAAACAGCATTCTAAAGCGCTGGTAGTGTCGATTTTGGCAGGAGTGCCACTGAGCAACCTAGAACCGGCTTTTCCCGGGCGGGGAGTGCTGCGGGTGATGCCGAATACTCCGGCAACGGTAGGAGCGTCCACGAGCGCGATCGCTCCGGGAAAACTTGTTCAACCGGCTGATTTAGAATTAGTAAAGCGCATCTTTCAGGCAGTGGGAGAAGTGGTAGAAGTACCTGAGAGTATGCTGGATGCGGTGACTGGGCTTTCGGGTTCCGGGCCAGGTTATGTAGCAATTTTGATAGAGGTCTTGACAGATGGCGGAGTTTGTGCGATTTGGCCACGGGCGATCGCCTCTCAATTAGCTTTGCAAACAGTATTCGGTACGGCCAAGCTATTGCAAGAAACGGGAATGCACCCAGCAGAATTGAAAGATCGAGTTACGAGTCCCGGCGGCACAACTATTGCGGGGATTGCTAAATTAGAGAGTAACGGCTTTCGTTCGGCGCCGATTGAAGCAGTGAAAGCAGCTTGTTTGCGTTCTCAAGAATTAGGTAAATAAGTCAGGAATAACGCACAGAATAAATCACAAATGAGTTCAATCGCACTTTAAACCTGCCGCTTTTGCCGTCGGATATTTGACGGGAACAAAAGCTACACCAAACTGTTCTTTTCGACACTTGACAATATGCACTAACTCCGGTCGAAAATTTTGGCGATCGCCGTTCGCATCAAACTCAATAGTTCCGGTTGCTCCTGTGGAACTAAAATTCGGACTCGCAATAGTTTTCTGCATCCCTTCGCGACTGGGTTGCTGTTGGATTTCTATTGCTTTAATTAGCGTCCGAGTTGCATCGTAGGTTAAAGCTGTGCGGTGGTTGACGTTTCCTCCCCAAAGCTTTCGAGCATTATCGGCAAATGTGCGGTTGGGAGCAGTTAAAGGATGCCAAGAGGATGATGTCACCAGTTTCTCAAAAGACGGTAATTGGGAGGCGGTTTCTAAGGTTTTCTGGCTGTAGATTCCCCCGGTTCCCACTACCCAATTGCGATCGCCATTGGCTTTAATAAGTGCCATTGCATTTTTGACTGCATCCGGGACATGACTCGTAGTTAAGACGATCGCTGTTTTCTCGCTTCGTTCGACTTCTTGTAATGCTAGTTCAACTTTGAAATTTTTCTTACACAAATCGAATTCAGTGATGCTGAAAATATTTCCTCCTGCTTGTCTAAACTGTTTTCTGAATTCTTCCCACAATGAAGAAGTAGCTTGAATCTCAGGACAGTAAAAACCCACCGCTTTTTTCTGACCGGCCTTTTCAATTAGATACTTTTTGAAAGCTTCAGCAGTAATTTGATTTCTAGGGACAGTGCGAAAGAAAAACTTCCGAGGTTTTTCTGTTAATTGTTCCGTTGTACTCCCAGGCGAAATTAAGACCAAGTGATTTTTGTCATAAATATCGACTGTATGCACAGTCATCTTGCTAGTATAGTGACCGACGACACCCAAAATCTCGGTTTGCTTGACGAGTGAAGAGGCCCTAGCTTGTGCCTCTGCTTTCAAATTGGCATCGTCAGCGATAATGACTCTAATACCCTTGCCATTAATATCTTTCCCTGCTAAAAAATCTTGACCTGGAAAGTCGTTATTGCGATCGGAATTAAAGAGTCCTAGGTTGACTTCTGTTTGGGCCTGGGCAATGCCGCGCAACATTTCTCTAGCCAAATCAGAATTGACAGTACCTCCTTCACTGTTGCTAATGGGAACGGCAACTGCAAGGGTGTAGTAATCAGCTTTTTTTGCCTTCAAAAGGGCATTATTCATGTAAATTAAAGTTTCTGGATCTTTGCGTTCTTCTTCGTTCCACGATTGTTTAAAGAAATTAAATGCGGATTGATAATTTGCATTTAAAAAATCATTAATTCCCCGTTGTTTTAAGCGAGAACCAGATGTTTTAATCAGGATTTCCTCGCCGCAACTCACAGCATCTCCCTGGATTAAAGGACAAGTTTTAGGTGTGAAAATTTTGTGTATTAAAAATGCTGCTAGCCCGAGGCATCCTGCGATCGCGATCGGCAAGCAGACTCTCAATGTATCTTGCCATTGGCGTTGATGGTTCGGTGGTGAGTGCAAAGCAGTTAGCGATCGCAAATCCTGCAACACTTCAGCAACAGATTGGTAGCGATCGTTAAAATGGTAGCGCACCATCTTATTTAAAACTTTTTTCAGCTTGTCGCTAATTTGTACCATCGGGCGATCGTCACTTGAGTAGTGCCAGACGAGTTACCCTGTTTTTTTATCATTAAAAAAGTCTTCAATATCTAAGCCGGCAAGCGCTTGAATGCCGATGATTCCTACAGCATAGATATCGCTGTTAAATCTGGGCTGATTTTTCCACTGTTCTGCCGGCATATAACCCTCGGTACCAATGGCACGAGTTTGAGTTATTTGACCGTTCTCGATCGCCAAAGTGCCGATCGCCTTTACTGCCCCAAAGTCAATTAACACAATTTTGCCGTCAAGCTTGCGTCGGATTAAGTTTGACGGTTTAATATCGCGGTGAATAATCCCTCGATCGTGGACGAAAGCTAAAACGGACAAAATATCTTGCAATAAATTAATAACTTCTGACTCCTGAAACTGCCTGAGAGAAGCGAGTTCATTGTTCAGCGGATTTCCTTCGATATATTCTTGAATTAAGTAAAATTTTCCCTTTTCCAGAAAGCGATCGATCAACTTGGGAATCTGCGGACACTTATCGAGATACTTCAGGGTTTTAGCTTCTTTTTCAAATTGCTGTTGTGCTTCCTCCAACAGCCGCGGATCGTTAGATTCAGGAGGCGGAATTTCCTTGACGACGCACAGGGGATTTTCGGGGCTGCCCAAAGCGTCGTTAGCCGTATAGGTTTTGGCAAACCCTCCCTCACCTAATTGACCGATAATTTGGTAGCGCTGGCGCAGAATATCCCCTGGATTCAGGCACATAAGTTTTTCACGATGATAGCGGTTTTCAGTTGAGTGAAGTACAGATTTCGGGTAGAAACTTAAAAGCATATCAGTCGCACTTTAAACCTGCCGCTGCCGCTGTCGGATACTTGACGGGAACAAAAGCCAGGCCGAACTGCTCTTTCGGACATTCTACAATATGCACCAAATCGCTGGGAGGATTTTTCCGATCGCCATTTGTCGGTGAGTTAAACTGAATGGTTCCTGTTGCTCCCCAAGCCCTAAAATCAGGAGATGAAAGCGTTCTTTGCATTCCTTCGCGACTGGGTTCCTGCTGCATTTCCAATGCTTTTATGAGTGCGCGCGCTGCATCGTAAGCTGAAGCTATACGAGTATTTCCCTCTTCTGCCCACAGCGATCGAACCTGTTTGCGAGTATTTCCCTCTTCTGCCCACAGCGATCGAACCTGTTGAGGAAATGCTCGATCGGGACTGTTTAAGGGATGCCAGCCAACAGAAAAAATTAGTTTTTCCAACAAATTTTGCGGTTGCTGGGATGCAAATTCCAACATTTGCGGACACATCAGCATCCATGCCCCGGCAATCCAATTGCGATCGGCGTTAAGTTTTATTATCTCAAATGCGCTGTCTAGGGATCTCGTATGATGGGGGTCTGGAACTAGCACGATCGCAGTTTCTCCCTTTGCCTGGATTTCCTCGATCGCTTTTTCGGCGTTGAAGTCTCTTCTTAATAAATCGAAATTGCGAATCCCGACTATTTCTCCCCCTCCGACATCTCGAAAATAGTTTGTGTAATCTTCCACAAAAGATGCGCCGAATGGGCTTCCGGGATTGTATAAAATTGCTGCTTGTGTTTGATTTTGTGCTAGGAGGTAGTCCGCTAAATCTCTCGCGATTAAACTGGTCGTATATGGAGTCCGAAAGAAATTTTTTTTAGGCTCATCTGTCAGCTCTTCCGTCGCTGCACCTGGAGACATCAAAACCAGATTATTGTTATTGTAAATATCTACAGCGTACATCGTCATCTCGCTGCTAGCGTGACCCACAACTGCTAAAATATCCGGTTGATTTACCAGTGAAATTGCTCTTTCTTTTGCCTCCTCTTCATCGTTCGCATCGTCAGCAATAATTACTTTAAGTCCTTTGCCCTTAATGGCTTTACTCGGTAAAAAATCTCGACCGGGAAAATCTCGATCGCTAGAATTGGACAGTCCCAAATTAACTTCTGTTTGCGCTTGAGCCACTCCGCGCAGATATTCTTTCGCCTGATCGCCAAGCTGAGAAAAACAGTCGGGATTTCTCCGACAAATGGAAAGGACTACAGCAATTGTGTAATAAGGAGCGTTGCTGACCTCCAGAAAAGCATTGTTCGTGTAAATTAAAGTTTCTGGATCTTTGCCGTATTCTTGATGCCACGATTCTTTGAATAAATTAAAAGCTTGCTCTGAATTTGAAGCTGCAAATTTTTCAACTCCTCTTTGCTTTAACCGAGGGCGAGAACTTGTAAGGAGAATTTTTTCTCCGGCACTTAAACCATCTGGGAGGACTAAACGAGGGTTTGAGGCCAAAGGTGTTCTGCTGTCACTGGCGATCGAATATTCCACTCCCACCTGCGTCGCAGTCTCAATCGGCGGTGAGGGCGATACCACCACCCGCAAATCCTGTAACACTTCAGCAGCGGATTGATAGCGATCGTTAAAGTGGTAGCGCACCATCTTGTTTAAAATTTCTTCCAGTTTGCTGTTAATTTCTCTCATCGGGCGATCGGGGGTTGAGTAGTGCCAGACGAGTTCCCCAGTTTTTTTATGATGCAAAAAGTCTTCAATATCTAACCCCGCGATCGCTTGAATGCCGATGATTCCCACAGCATAGATATCGCTGTTAAATCTTGGCTGATTGTTCCACTGTTCTGCCGGCATATAACCGTCTGTACCGATGACGCGAGTTTGAGTTATTTGACCGCCCTGAATCGCCAAATTGCTAATACCTTTGACTGCCCCAAAGTCAATCACAGCAATTTTGTTGGACCGGTTGCACCGGATTAAGTTTGACGGTTTAATATCGCGGTGAATAATATGTTTTTTGTGGACGCAATCTAAAACTTCTAAAATGTCCTGCAATAAATCAATAACTTCGGATTCCCTAAACTGCCTGCCTGAACCGATCTCTTTGTTCAGCGGATTTCCTTCAATATATTCTTGAATTAAGTAAAATCTTCCCTGTTCTTGAAAGTGTTCGATTAACCTGGGAATGCGCGAGCACTGTTCCAGAGATATCAGGGATTTAGCTTCTGTTTCAAATTGCACCTGTGCCCTGTGCAAAACATCGGGAGCCTTCGATTCAGGAGGCCCAATTTCCTTGACGACGCACAGGGGATTTGCGGGGCTGCCCAAAGCGTCGTTAGCCGTATAGGTTCTGGCAAATCCTCCCTCACCTAATTGACCGATAATTTGGTAGCGATCGCGCAGAATATCCCCTGGCTGTAGGCACATAAATTCTCCGATTCCCCGACTGGCTGCACTCGTTGACCTTGATTTTACCATCGGGCGGGAACCGGTTTATATAGTTTACTCACGAGTATGTAACGTCCCCCTCTGGCGGTTCATGTACCGCGAGCCAGGGCGGCTAACGCCAGAAAATTGAATCAATCACAAACCAGAGCGATCGCACTTTAAACTTGCCGCTGCCGCTGTCGGATACTTGACGGGAACAAAAGCGAGGCCGAACTGCTCTTTGGGACATTCTACAATATGTACCAAATCGCTGGGAGGATTTTTCCGATCGCCATTTGTTGGCGAGTTAAACTGAATGGTTCCTGTTGCTCCGTAAGCGCTAAAATCAGGAGACGAAAGCGTTTTTTGCATTCCTTCGCGACTTGGTTTTGGCTGCATTTCCAATGCTTTTATAAGTGCGCGGGCTGCATCGTAAGCCGAAGCTGTACGGGTATTTACCTCTCCTCCCCACAGCGAGCGAGCCTGTTGGGGAAATGCTTTGTTTGGACTGTTTAAAGGATGCCAGCCGACAGATAAGAGGAGTTTTTTAAACGACTTTTGCGGTTGCCCCGATGCAAGTTCTAAAGTTTCCGATCTCATCAGCGTCCATGCCCCTAAAATCCAATTACGCGCCGCGAAGCTATCGGGCAGGGACTCGGCGTTAAGTTTCACTATTTCAAAAGCGTTGTTTAGAGATGTCGTAACTTGAGCGTCCGGAACTAACGCGATCGCAGTTTCTCCCTTTCCCTCGATCTCCTTTATTGCTCTTTGGGCGTTGAAGTCTTTTTTAGATAAATCAAAATCGCGAATTCTGACTATTTTCCCCTTCTTGATGTCTCCAAAATACTTGGTGAACTCTTGCTTAAAAGATGCGCTGAATGGATTGGAAGGATTGTAGATAATTGTTGCTTGTTTTTGGTTTTTTGCAAACAGGTAGTCCGCTAAATTTTTAGCTATTAAACTGCTCGTATATTGAGTCCGAAATAAAAATTTTCTCGGCTCGTAGGTCAGTTCTTCTGTGGAAGCACCAGGAGAGATAGAGACCAGATTATTTCGCTCGTACTCATCTACTGCGGCCATCGTCATCTCGCTGTTAGTATGACCGATAACTGCTAAAATCTCCGGTTGATTTACCACTAAGTTTGCTATGTTTTTTGCCTCTTCTTCATCGTTCGCATCGTCAGCAATAATTACTTTAAGTCCTTTGCCATTAATGGCTTTACCTTGTAAAAAACCAAGACCTGGAAAGTCCCGAGCGCTCCTAGAATCGGGCAGTCCCAAATTAACTTCTGTTTGCGCTTGAGCCACTCCGCGCAGAACTTCTTTTGCCCGATCGCCAATGTGAGCAGGAGTGTCTGGATTTCTCGCTCCAATGGGAAGGGCTACAGCAATTGTGTAATAAGGAATCTTGTTGGCATCCAGAAAAGCATTGTTCATGTAAACTAAAGTTTCTGGATCGTTGCCGTATTCTTTCTGCCACGCTTCTTTGAAGATTTTCAAAGCTTGCTGTGGATTTGAATCTGCAAACTCATCAACTCCTTTTTGCTTGAGCCTTGGCTTAGAACTTGCAAACAGAATTTCTTCTCCAGCACTTAAGCCATCTTTGAAGACTAAAGCAGCTTTTGATGGGAAAATATTGTTGCGATCGATCGCGATCGCACCTGCCACCGCAATTGGTGCGATCGCCAACAACAGCCACTTCCACGGCAGAGGCGGCGCATCCAAGTCCCGCAACACCTTAGCAACAGATTGATAGCGATGGTTAAAGTGGTAGCGCACCATTTTGTTCAAAACATTTGCCAAACGTTTGTTAACATCCAGCATCGGTTGATTGAGAAGCGAGTAATTCCAGATAATTTCACCTGTCCTTGGGTCCTGGGGGAGTTCTCCCGGATGCACCCCCGTCAAAAATTGAATTGCAATCAGACCGACCGAGTAAATATCGCTGCATAATCTGGGTTGACCGTTTAATTGTTCGGGAGCGCTGTATCCGGGAGTGCCGATCGTTGTGGTTCTCGTTCTTCCCGATGCAGTTATCTCGACCGTGCCAATTTCTTTAACGGCTCCAAAATCAATTAAAACAATGTTTTCATCGCTGTTGCGCCGGATTAAATTCGACGGTGTAATGTCGCGGTGGATGACATTGTTCTCGTGGACAAACGTGAGAATTTCCAAGATATCTCGCAATAATTCTGTTACCTGTTCTTCTGTCCAGCGGTGATTGGGAATGAATTCTTTTTGTAAGGAATGTCCGTCAATATATTCTTGCACGATGTAGAACAGCCCGTTTTTTTGAAAATGCTCGATGAACGCGGGAATGCACGGGTGCTGACTTAAAAGTTTCAGAGTTTTGGCTTCTCTTTCAAATAGCTGTTTTGCCCTTTCCAAGGCTCGCGGATCTGTAGATTGAGGCGGCCTAATTTCCTTGACGACGCACAAGGGATTTGCGGGGCTGCCCAAAGCGTCGTTAGCGGTATAGGTTCTGGCAAATCCTCCCTCACCTAATTGACCGATAATTTGGTAGCGATCGCGCAGGATCTCCCCTGGCTTCAGACACATAGATTGTTTCATCCCCTTGACTTGCTGCACTCGTTGGTGTCGATAGTAGCACAAATATGACTTTTATGAACTCAAAGTTATGACTTTTATGAACTCAAAGTTATGAGTATATGAATTGACTTTGAGAGTGGCTTATTTGATAATCTTGGCATCTGAGATTTTAGGAACCAAATATTTTATGGCTTTACAAACAGATCCATCAGGAGTGCCTCGATTAATTGGCGACAATAGATCCGAATACGCTGATTTACTGTTCCGAAATACGGCTGAGTTCCCTTCGGGAGTTTGGATGTTGGGAGGTGACGATACAGTATACGGCGGGATAACTAATGAGTTAATATTTGGGAATGACGGAGAAGATTCGCTACTAGGATATTTTGGCAACGATTCTTTATTGGGAGGAAGAGGGAAAGATGTCCTGTGGGGACAGGACGGAAATGACAGTTTGGTGGGCGGTCAAGATGCAGATTGGCTTCTCGGTGGAGCAGGAGATGATATTTTATTGGGAGGGAGAGGCAATGATATTTTATACAGCGGTAACGGGAATGACACTCTGATAGGAGGTTTGGGTCGAGACTATTTGTCAAGTGTGGATAGTGGTGGTGCTTCGCCGGAAACCAGTGGAAGTAACTTATACGTCCTCCAACTAGAGTCAGGAGTTACTGATATCAATAAAGCCGATTCTATTAGATTTTTCCGAGTCGGTTTAGATCGGATTGGATTAGCAGGCGGTTTGACTGTGAACGATATAGTTTTGGATAACTTGACAAATGTGCAGGTGTTAGAAGAGTTTGATTTTTCAGAAGCTGCGAAACGCATTGTCTTCCCAGCCACTTATTTAACTCCTTTTACTGTTGTGACTTCAGGGACTCTCATCAAAGTCAGGAGTTCCGGAGATTTAATAGGGTTTGTCGATCGTGTAACGCCCAGTCAACTCCAAAACAGCATTATCTCAGTTCAGGGATTCTCAGCTTGAGGATGCGTTGCAACACATCCTACAAAAGCCCGATTTGAGACAGCTAACTTACAGTAAATTGCGGGTTTATTTATGGAATATTGGGGAGAGAATGGGACGAATTATCGATCGCTAGCTGCTGTTTCCAATTTCTCTCCAATCCTCGGTTCAGTACCGTTCAAAAGCCGCTGAATGTTGCTGCGGTGCCGCACAATTACAAATACGCCGCCCGCAATTCCAAACAATACATAAGCTAGCGGCTGATTTAAAGCAAACATCAATCCAGCCACGCTAATCGCACCAATAATTGAACTCAAAGAGACAATTCGCGACACCGCAAATACTATCCCGAAAATTCCGAAAGTTCCCAAACCAACTGGCCAGTACAAACCGAGCAAAACTCCCAAACTCGTAGCCACAGATTTACCGCCGGTAAACCCCAGCCAGATTGATTTGCTGTGGCCCAAAACAGCAGAGAAACCCGCCAAAGTTGCCATCCAAGGGAGGAGAGTTGCAGTATTTTCTAAACCTGCTGCGGTTGCTAGCTGCTCGGTAAAAGTGAGAGAGTAAATGTAGCGGATTAGGACGATCGCACTTACCCCCTTCAACACGTCAACCAGCAACACCCCCAACCCCGGCCACTTCCCCAAAGTCCTCAGTACGTTAGTCGCACCCGTCGAACCCGAACCAACCTCTCGAATATCAATTCCCAGCATCCATTTCCCCAAGGCGTACCCAGTTGGAATCGAACCCAGTAAATAAGCTGCTATTAACAGTGCGCCATTTAAAATTATCCAGTTAGCCATTTTTTAATTTGAGATTTCGTGTACTTTAAAAATTTGCAACCTTTCCCCTAGCATAATTAGCAATTAGCAATTAGCAATTACCAATTACCAATTACCAATTACCAATTACCAATTACCCAATCAAAAATCCTTAGCAGCCATCAAAGTTTGCGGATCGGCAGCAAAGGCCAGCCATAGCGGAAATTGCAGGATTGACAAACTAATTAAATCCTCAGTTTCATCAATGACAATTAGCGGCAATTTGCCATCTTTCACCAGTCGATCGGCTTTTTGAGCCAAAGCTTCCGCCGACTCAAACATAATAATCCCCCTTTCCGGGCCAAAATCGCTGCGAGTAATGCCCAAACAGTCCTGCAAACCCCGGCGCCACTCTCCCAAACGTTCTGGACTGTTCGCGAGTACCAAAGTCCGCACCCGTCCACCGTAGACGCTTCTGAGTACAGAAATAATTGTCGAAGTAATCAAGATATTTTGCAAGCGCGAACCCATAGTCCGCAAAGCGCCCCTTCCTCCTTGGGTGAAAAACCAGTTAGAAACTCGTTCCGCGTGGATGGGTTCAAAAGTGCGGCGGAGTTGCCAAGGCGGGCCGTAGTAGTCGGGGAGAGTGCGGTATTGATCGAGGGTGCGGCGAATTTGTTTGGCTTGTTCTTGAAATCCCTGTTCGGCAAATTTGGGATTTACCGGTGCTGAGGATTGAGACTCCTCAGCAGGAATTTGCTTGGGTGTCTCTTGCGCCGGTGGCGTCAAATCTAAGAGTTCGGCCGTAGCGGCCAAATCCTGCAAACTGCCTACTAGATAGTCTTTGAAACCCTGGACCCGAATGGCCAAATCTTGGGAAACGCCGGCAAAAGTGGTTCGCATTTCCTTTTGAATTCGATCGCGCCGGCGTTCGAGTTTTTCTACTTCGATTTGCAGCGCTTGTTTGCGCTGATCTAATTGAATCAAGCCGTCTTGTACCAAACGCCCGATCGATGCTTGAGCCTCGCCCAACGCTTCTATAGCATTGGCTTTCTCGGCTTCCAAGGCGGCAATTTTTTCAGTCAAATTTTGTTCTTGCTGCTGCAATTTTTTGACTCTCAGGGCCAACTGTTCGGTAACATTTTCTGCGCTGCGCGTTACCGTTTCTGCGGTTGCTGTTGGCTGGGAGTCTGCTGGAGGGTCGATTTGAGCGATCGGACTTTCTGATTCGCCATCGTCGGTGTTGAGCCCGATTTCGGCGAGGGCGCCTGCTTCGGCCACGAAGTCGGCGATTTCGGCATCTTCCTCGCCCAGCGGCGGGTCTGTTTCTGGCGGGAGTTGGGCTTGCAGCTCATTTTGGTCGATCCACAAATCCTGTGTTTGAGATAGAAGTTGGTACTCCGTCTCATTCACAGGTAAATCGACTTCGCCGTCACCGCTTGGGGCGGCTGGTTGTGCTTGCGGTTCTTGGGTTGGAGATTCGTCTGAATTCATGGGAAATTTTGTTCGGCGTGGGGCACGGAAAAGTTAAAAATTTAAAATTAACAACTTTTTTAGTCTTGACGGGGACAGCGCTGTTCTAAGCAGGTCTGTAGCATTTTACGATCGAATAGAATCGGGAAAGAGTGAATGCTGTTAATTTCTTTGAAGTAAAACCAAATCGGCACAGCGGGCCACAATATCCGCCAATTTTGCCATTCTCGGTAAGGAAAGCGGCGGATTAATTTGGACATTCGATAAATGTCCAAATCGGTTGGGGTAAATTGCAGCCGGAGGGTGGCGGCTTGGTACATCAGAAACAAGCCGAACAGCGAAACCGACAAACTCGCCCACTTCTGCACGAACAGCAGCGGTACGGCGGCCAGTACCAAAACTAGGGGAAGCGCATAACTCGGAGCGAGTTCGATCGTACTTGTCGGCGCAGTCGAAGAGGCAGTTGTATTCACGGGTTTAAATCAAGGGTAGTAAACGAATGTTGCCAATTATTCATATTTTATCTGTTCCTAGCTTACAAGCCTTTGAGTACGCTAGAGCCCGTCCCCTGAAACATCAGCCATGTCATAAAAAAGTTAAAAATAAAAATAGCCAGTAAAGCCGTCACCACCGCCGTAGTAGTCGATTGACCGACGCCTTTTGCCCCGCCGGTGGTAGTCAAACCCCAGCTAGTGCCAATTACAGCAATCAAACCACCGAACACAAAAGCCTTAATAGCCGCGCTGCAAATATCCCACAGACTCAGGAAATTGCGGACTGATTCTAAAAACACGTTTTGAGAGATGCCGTACATCGTCGTAGCAATCAGCAGTCCGCCGGCGATGCCGGTGACGAGACACATAATGGTTAAAATTGGCAGCATCAAGCAGCAAGCAAGGACGCGGGGAATTACTAAATAGTCGATCGGGTCTGTTCTGAGCATCAGCAGGGCATCTATCTGCTCTGTTACCTGCATCGTGCCGATTTCCGCTGCAAAAGCCGAACCTACCCGTCCCGTCACGATCACGGCTGTTAAGACCGGGCCGAGTTCGCGAGTCAAAGACAAAGCCAAAACGCCACCGACGACATTGCCGGCACCGAGGTTAATAAACTCCCTCGCCACCTGAATAGTAAATACCATGCCGACAAAACCCGCAGTCAGCAAAGCAATCAGCAGAGATTCCGGACCGACTGCTGCCATTTGGTCGAGGGTGTTGCGGCGGTGAATTTTGCCCTTCAGCAAGTGCAGCATGACTTGGCCGCCCAATAAAGTTGCTGCCAGCAACCGCTGACTCCACAAACTGAGGCTCGAAGATGTAGTGGTGCTCAAGGGGATTTCGAGTATAGAACAACTGCCAAAAATGAAATCTATCTACAAATCTTAAACAAGTTTTTTCTATAACATTTAAGATTTCTGACAGAACCGGCCACTGACGGCGATCGCTGCCTATCGTAGAAAAGGACAAGTTTTGTTTACTTGCACCTTTCGGCAGTTTAGCTGAATTTACTGACTCTTATGAGCATTTTCCCCAATTTTCTTCGCTCTGTACTGCTGACCAGCCTGTTGAGCTTTGTCGCCCCCATATTGTTAATCGGCGCGGGATTGACTAGCTTTTCGCTGATCGGCTTCGTCCCTGCTCTCCAAGGAGTTGGTCGTTCTGGAGAAGACCTGATTTTGCAGTTCTTAGCTACTTTCGGCAGCGGCTGTCCCCTCCAGGGTTTTTTCGTGATCGGCCTAACTTTTGGTTTGGTCGGTGCTTTGTTTGATACCTACGCTTCTTATCAGCATTCGCGGTGGAGTTAATCGAACCTGCGATTTTAGATTTTAGATGGGAATTCCTGGCTCGAATCTAAAATCTAAAATTGCTGGGTTCGGGTTGGAGCGGATACCCGCACCTGCGATGATTTTACAATTCCGATCGCGAATGTTCGGAAATGCGATCGGCCTTTTTGCGGAAAACCGACTCCCCCAGTTTCGGGAGCTGGAATATATTAAATACAAGTTGAGTCAAGTATTTCTCAACCCCTAAAAACTTCAGATAGTCGAGGTATTAGTTATGGCACTTATTCGTTGGGAACCTTTGCGGGAAATGGACTCCTTGCAGCGAGAAATGAATCGGTTGTTTGATAGCTTGACACCGGCAACCGATCGCGCATCTAACGGTGTTGCTTTTGTACCCGCCGCCGAACTCGATGAAACTCCCGAATCCATCCACCTTAAGTTAGAAATTCCGGGCATGGAAGCTAAGGATTTGGACGTACAAGTAACCGCAGAAGCTGTTGCTATCAGCGGCGAACGCCGTCACGAATCTAAGAGTGAAGATAAAGGCATGACTCGCTCTGAGTTCCGCTACGGTTCGTTCCGCCGGGTGATTCCCCTACCCGCACGGGTTCAAAATGACAGCGTAGAAGCTGAGTACAAAAATGGAGTTTTAAACCTGACTTTGCCCAAAGCAGAAGCGGAAAAGAACCGCGTGGTGAAAGTGCAAATCGGCGGCTAATAATTGTTTGCTACTTTAGTTAGTTAATTAGTAGGGGGGGCGCAAGGCACCCCCTATTTGTTTTGGAAATTGATTATTGGTCATTGGGAATTGATAATTGGGCCGAAAAGCATTGGGATTGCGAGTTTGAGGAATCATCCTTCCTTCTTCCTTCTTCCTTCTTCCTTCTTCCTTCTTCCTTCTATCCTTTACATCCGTTACATCCGTTACATCCGTTACATCCGTTACACAATCCGTTGCCGAACTTCCTTCTTCCTTCTATCCTTTACATCCGTTACATCCGTTACATCCGTTACATCCGTTACACAATCCGTTGCCGAACTTCCTTCTTCCTTCTTCCTTCTTCCTTCTTCCTTCCAACCGTGCTAAACTCCAATAAGCAATGGTTGGTGAGGAGACTGGCGTGCCGAGTCAGGGAGTGGGAGGAAATGGAATTGCATCTGAGTTTGGAGATTTAACGGGGATGACTCGCCAAGAAGTCGATGACTTTTTGCGCGGATTGGGTGCAGAAATCAGAACTACTAGAGATGGTTATGTTGCATATAAATTTTTTGATAAGTCAACAGTAATGATCCGTCCTAACGGTGAAGTGATTAGAACGCCTGCACCGAAATATGGATCGGATGGAAGAAATATCAACAAAGGTTTGCGTCTCGATAGAGATGGTAATTTATTGCGGACGAGAGACGAATTTGGTAATTTAATTCCAGGTACTCACAATACGGGAGAAAAATTAAATGAGTGATTGGAAGGATGACTATAACTTGCTTGGATTGGGTGGTTTTACATCTTTAATCACAAAAATTAACGTATCTTTATGGGGAAACGAAGTATTAATTGAATGCGTCTACAATCCAGAAGAAAGATTGCCTTATATGCTGGCATTTAAAGACTGTCGCGATATCAGTTGGACTGTACACGATGAAGAGGCAGTGGGCGAACTGGAAGCTGAATTTTTCGGAATTTCTTTAGGCGATCCCGAACACCGCAAGCCTGCGGTGATTACTACAGACATTTTTGAAATTTCAATTTTGTACGGCAGTTTTAGCATTCACAAGGGAGAAAACCTAAATGCTGAAGTAGCAGATTTAGAAACAGAGGTTCTGGTATCACAATCGCCAGCAGTCTTGTAGCAATTTAAAAGCACCGCGCGGTTAAATAGCCAAGCGGTTAGTAATATTATATCTGGTAAAATAACTATTACAGCCCTGGACGCAATCCGACTCCTCGAAACAGGGTTTTTTACCTAATCAGCGGGTTTTAACGAAGTATTTTCGTAAAAAACCCGGTTTCTGGACCCCCATGCGTAAGTCCTATATTATTAATTAGGTTTGTAGTGAGGACTGAAGTCCTCATCAAAAATCTGAGGATTGAAGTCCTCACTACAAAAGAATTACCAATTTTTCAAAAAAGACAGTAGGTATTGTTGCCCGCCTCAATTTACAATACTTAATATAACTTTTTTCCCAGATGAGGTAAAACACAATGCCTGATATTGTTGATATTGCCGTAGGTGCGGGTTCGTTCCAAACCCTGGTAACAGCCGTGCAAGTAGCTAATTTAGTAGACGCGCTCAAAAGCCCGGGCCCTTTTACTGTCTTTGCACCCAATGACGATGCTTTTGCGAAATTGCCGCCGGGAACTATCACAACCCTAGTGCAGAACGTTCCCCAACTGACTAGGATTTTGATGTTTCATGTCGTCTCCGGCAAGTTTATGAAAGCTGATTTGGCAAAACTCGGTTTTGTTACTTCCTTGGAAGGTTCGCCGATTAAAATTGATTGTTCTGACGGTTTTGAGGTGAAAAATGC
The DNA here is from genome assembly GCF_036702495.1 of Microcoleus sp. C2D2. Classification (NCBI taxonomy): domain Bacteria; kingdom Bacillati; phylum Cyanobacteriota; class Cyanophyceae; order Oscillatoriales; family Microcoleaceae; genus Microcoleus; species Microcoleus sp. C2D2. The sequence goes on from NZ_JAUBTO010000098.1 coordinate 25,985, forward strand.
TACTGTTGTCGCTGCGGATATCGAAGCGGATAACGGTGTCATCCATGTAATCGATAACGTGATTTTAATGGGGTAGTTTCACCGTCCATCGATTTTCGATTCTCGATTTTCGATTGACTCTAGAGATGAATTTGATGGTTTGAACTTTGGTCGAAAATTTTTTGAGTTCGACCACGGAAGTTGGCAGCTTGCATCTGTGTTTGGGTGTGAGGTTAACTGTCTGTCGCAGCGGGAGCGAGAGCTTGCATCGAGCAGTGTCTCTTTGCTCCCGATCGCGCCTTTTTTTTTAGCGGTTGAAGGTAATATAAATATAAAACCGTTGTGTTTTCGCCGGATGTATTTTAAAATAATTGTTTACAAAACTTTGAAAATCAATAATTATAATATAAGCAAACCCTTGTGGTGAGCACTATGCAAATCCTAGCCGCCAGCCTCAAAGCAAAAGTCCGCCAGCGTACCTTGGAACTGCAAGTTCTCAACGAACTTACGGAGAAAGTACAACTCGCTGCTGGCGCTGAGGAAATTTGGTCTGCGTGTTTGGCACATCTCTCGCGCCTAATTCCTGGCGCGACGATCGCAATTTTGACGCTACCGGACTCACGACTATACCTGCAACACTTACACCCCTTAACTGCTAGCGCCAGAGCCGAAATTGAAGGGCGCTTGCAGGCAGCTCGCGTTGAATGGATCGCTGGCAATCAGGACTGGGCGCACAACATCGATCCCCCACCAATTGCTCAGTTTCAGTCAATCTTGATGGCACCAGCCAACCCGGATGAAAGTGAAGAATTGTTAGGAGTATTTTTCATTGGTGCAGAGCAGGCAACTGCTTTTAATTTTCAGCACCTTTGTTTGCTCCACACTGTCGCTCAAATTTGTGCCAAATCGTTAATTATTTTAGCAGCTAAAACGACCAATGTCAAAGGACAAGCTAAAAATAATTTTGCTCGGGGTGCGGAAAGTCAAGAACTATTGGTGCGGGCTTTAATAGACGGTGCGCCGGACAGAATTTTTGCGAAAGATAGAAACTTTAGATACATTTTTGTAAATCAAAGTTTTGCTGCATATTTGGGGAAAAATGTTGAGGAAATTATCGGCAAAGATGATATTGAATTAGGATTTTCAGCAGAATTAGTATTTGGCGATCGCAACGGCCTCTTTAGGGGTATCCGCGAGGACGATCGAGCTGTGCTGGCCGGGGAGATTGTTCGCAATCCCTACCAGGCGATCCTCTTTGAAGGCGGCAAACAGCACATCTTTGACACGCAAAAACAGCCGCTATGCGATGCGGAGGGCAATATATTTGCGGTTTTGGGTTTTTCTCGGGAGATTTCTCAATTGCAGGCTACAGAGGAAGCCAGGAATCAAAGCCAAGCCAAACTGCAAAAAATTACTGCTAGCGTACCGGGTACAGTATATCAAATTGACTTGTATCCAGACGGCTCGATGGCCTTCTCGTTTGTGAGCGCCGGCTGCCGAGAATTGTATGAAATAGAGCCAGAGGCTGCTGGGCAGGACATTAATGTAATTGTTGACATGATTCATCCCGAAGATAGAGATGATTTTCTCAACTCGTTAACGCTTTCTGCTGAAAGTTTGCAGCCTTGGCGGTGGGAAGGAAGAATTGTCACTCCGTCGGGAAAACTTAAATGGGTGCAAGCAGCTTCCCAGCCAGAATTGCAAGCATCGGGGGAGATAGTTTACTACGGCTTGTTCACGGATATTAGCGCCCGGAAACAAGCTGAATTGAAGCTGCAACTTTATCAACAAATCTTTTTGAAATCCAACGATGCGATCGCGATATTAGACCCCCAAGGCTATTACTTAGAAACAAATCAAGCTCACACGGCTTTGCTGGGTTACTGTGCGTCGAAATTGTGGGGAAAAACCCCGGCATATCAGATGGGAGAACAGGCATTTGCGTCGGTAATGCAAAGCTTGGCAGAAACTGGGAGTTACCGAGGCGAAATGACCTTTATTAAGGCTTTGCAAAAGGGAACAGTTGAGGTGGAGCTTTCGGCTTTTGCGGTTCTCAATGATGCTGGGAATGTAGTTTGTTACGTAAGCGTCAACAGGGACATCACCGAACGCAAGCGAGCTGAGGAAAAACTCCTACTTTACCGAGAAATATTTTTAAACTCCAACGATGCGATCGTCATTATCGATGCTGACGGGTTTTTCCTGGAACAAAATCGCGCTCACCAAACGCTTCTAGAATACACAGACGCGGAATTAGAAGCACAAGGGTCGCCGCTGGTTGCGGGGGAGTGCTTTTCGGTAATTGCCAAAAGTTTAGCGAAAACTGGAAATTTTCGGGGCGAAATTACTAACTGCACTAAAGGCGGCCGCAGGCTGGCGATCGATGTTGCGGCATACTCTGTGATTAACAAGGCCGACGATGTAATTTGTCACGTCTGCGTCAAGCGCGACATTACCGAACGGAAAAAAGAAGAAGAAGAACGGCAAAAATTTGTGTCGCTGATTGAAAACAGCAGCGATTTTATCGGTATGGCTACCCTGGAAGGCAAAACGCTGTTTCTCAACGAAGCCGGACGAAAAATGGTGGGTTTAGAGAATATTTCGGAAGAGCTTTATACGGAGATATGGGATTATATCGGCCAAACTTTTAAACAAAAATTCACTCGAGAGATTTTGCCAATAATTATCAGTCAGGGCCAGTGGCAAGGAGAAGGTCAAATGCAGCACTTGCACGGCGGAAGACGCATTGATGTTGCGATCAATGCTTTTCTGGTCAAGCACCCTCAAAGCAGCGAACCGCTGTGCTTGGCTGCGGTAATTCGCGATGTCACCAAACGCAAGCAAGCTGAGAGAAAGCTGCGGGAACAAGCAGAACAAGAACGGCTGGTTTCGGCGATCGCCCAGCGAGTCCGGCAGTCTCTCAACCTCACTCAAACTCTGAGCACTGCTGTACAAGAAGTGCGACAGTTGCTGAAAACTGACCGCACGGTAATTTATCGTTTTGATTCCGAGGAAACAGCGATTGCTGTTGTGGAATCTGTAGGGAATGATTGGATGCCGCTGCTGGGCAGAGAAGTTCCAATAACATCCTTTGGGGAAAGTTATGTATCACTGTACAGCGCCGGAAAAATTCAAGCAATGGCAGATATTTATACTGCCAGTTTGAGTGAAAGACACCTAGATTTACTTGCTAGTTTGCAGGTAAGGGCTAATTTAGTTGTACCCATTTTTATAGGCGATGAAAGTCAGGAGTTGGCAAGAGAATATTCGCCGGCAACTCGAATAGCGCCGCCGGGAAGGAGTTTGGAAACGAGTCAAAATCGGTTGTGGGGATTGCTGATTGCCCATCAGTGCAGGGTTCCGCGCGTTTGGACTGATTCTGAGGTGGATTTGCTGGGAAGGTTGAGCGTGCAGTTGGCGATCGCCATTCAGCAATCCACTTTGTTTGAACAAGCGCAGCAGGCCCGAGAAGCGGCCCTGGAAGCATCTCGAATGAAGTCGCTATTTTTAGCAAATATGAGTCACGAAATCCGCACTCCGATGAATGGAGTGATGGGGATGACTGATTTGCTGCTGAAAACGAATCTTACTCCCGAACAGATAGACTTTGTGCAGACGCTGAAACTCAGCAGCCAAAATTTGCTGTCCATCATTAACGATATTCTCGATCTATCCAAACTCGAAGCAGGAGAAATGCGCTTAGAAACAATCGAATTTAACCTCAGTATCTGTCTAGATGAAGTGCTGGATTTGTTGGCAAATCCCGCACAAGAAAAAGGTCTAGAATTGGTGGCGCTGATTGACAGCGACGTGCCGCTGCAAATTAGAGGCGATGCAGCGCGGTTGCGGCAAATACTCACTAATTTGATCAACAATGCTATTAAGTTTACAGAAGCAGGAGAAGTGGTAATTGAGGTTTCTCTTGGCGATCGGGGGTTATTGGCAGCAAGCGACGACCAGAAAGTTAGAGAGAATATCCAACCGTTAAAAATCGGAAGCAATGGCTCGAAAGTCCTGCTTTTTAAAGTCACAGATACAGGAATCGGGATTGCTCAAGAAGACCAAAAAAAGCTATTTCAATCTTTTACTCAAGTTGATGCTTCTACGACGAGAAAGTACGGTGGCACAGGTTTGGGTCTGGCTATTTGTAAGCAGTTAGTGGAGTTAATTGGGGGTAAAATCGGTGTGGAAAGTACCCCTGGCAGAGGCTCGACTTTTTGGTTTACTGTGCCGGCAGTCGAGGAAAATTTAACGGCTGTAGGGACGGCGTGCGAAGTGAATTTGCAAACGGTGCTGGCGGGGCGAAAAATGTTAGTTGCTAGCGATAAGCCGACAGTGCGAAAAATGCTGCTGAGAATGGCTGTTGGGTGGGGAATGGAAGTTGAGGAGGTTGATAACGGTTGGATGGCGATCGCATCTCTGTACAAAGCTGTCAGCGTTAATTGCCCTTACGATATTGTTTTGGTTGATATTCAGTTGCCGGAAATGGTGGCCGGAAGTCTGGAAGGCTCGATCGTTTCTGAGCCGGCAATGCAGCATACAAAGTGGGTGGTGCTGACTTCAATTACTCAGATATCGGAGGCGAAACGCTTGGTAAATAGCGGTTTTAGCGGTTATTTAACTAAACCTGTGAAAGCTCATCGGCTGTTTGGTTGCTTGGTGAATGCGATCGCCCCGGGTGCGGCGATCGATGGGCCGGTGGCAAATCCAACGTCCAAGGAAGCCTCAGTTATTGATAACCGGGAGTTAGCGAACTTAAAGGTTTTGTTAGTTGAAGATACTCCGATCAATCAAAAAGTTGGTCTGAATCAACTCAGAGTTTTGGGATGCGCGGCGGATGTCGCCAATAACGGCGCAGAAGCGCTCTCGATGGTTGCTATCAAAAAGTATGACATTGTGTTGATGGACTGTCAGATGCCGGTTTTGGACGGTTACGAAGCCACGCTGGAATTGCGCCGCCTGGAAGCGGCAAAGGCTGCTGCTGGTTCGATGGAGGCACACCAAAAGACGGTGGTGATTGCGATGACGGCTAGTGCTTTGAAGGGCGATCGCGAAAAGTGTCTGGCGGCGGGCATGGACGATTATATTAGCAAACCTATTGCCCTCGAAAAGTTAAAATCTGTACTAGAAAATTGGTCGGCCCAGTTAAAAATTGCCAGTCCAAAGTTGAATGGCGAGGAACTCAAAAACTCTGCCGAGGATATTCAATCTTTAGTCGATGTAGCACGTTTGCACGAAATTGCGGGCGCTGATTTAGAGTTTGAGCGGGAAATACTGCAAGCTTTTGTGGTGGATACTGGCAACTATTTAGAAGCCGCTAAGGGGGCGCTAGCCTCGGGAGATGTCCAGACATTGGCCCGTCGCGCGCATCAAATTAAAGGTGTCAGTGCTACGGCGGCGGTGCGGTTAATGCCCGAGATGGCCGATCGGCTTCAAAGTCTTGCCGAATCAAAGGATTGGGAGGGGGCTAGGAAAATGATCGCTGAATTAGAAATCATTGTGGCGGGGGTTCAAAAGTGGGTGGCCCCTGAGTAAGCTGCTGCTATGTTCGAGAGGGAGAAGGGGAGAGGGGGAAGGGGAGAGGGGGAAGGGGAGAGGGGGAAGGGGAGAGGGGGAAGGGGAGAGGGGGAGAGGATTTGAC
>NZ_JAUBTO010000099.1:0-31490 GCF_036702495.1 Microcoleus sp. C2D2
TCCAGTGTATAAGTATTATTATAGTCCCTAATTATTATAATTTATAATATTTTGCAATTGATTTAGGATTGCTATAGTAGTTTTTGGATTGGATTATATGGTCAATGTTGGGTAGTTGGTATAGAATTTTGTCAAGGAATAGTTGCCGAATTAATGAGAATAAGGCGTAATAAGCTACCATTTTTTCAGAGGGGTCTGAGGGCTATGTCCTTGATTTTATCTATGTTTTGACTATTGTTGTCACCCCGTCAAGCGTCGCGCATTAGCATGAAGCTGTTGCCTTTAGGGAAGGCTGCTTGGGCAACGCGAACGGTGATATCATGTCCGGTAGTACAACCATAGTAAAATAGCTAAGTATACCCTTTGTAAAAAGCATCCTATCTGACCAATGCCAAAACGTATTAGCATTGAACCACATCTATCGTTACGAGAACTAGAACAGCGTTACCGTCAAGCTTCATACCCTGTTGAAAGAAGTCATTACCAAATTATCTGGTTATTAGCATCTGGCAGAAGTAGCCGAGAGGTTTCACAAATAACTGGTTACAGTCTCAGTTGGATTTATGAACTAGTTTGGGGGTATAACCGCATTGGTCCAAAATCACTTGGAGATAAAAGGCATGAACATCAAGGTGCCGATACACTTTTGAATGATGTACAACAAGCACAACTATGGCAAGCGCTACAATCACCTCCAAGTGTTGGTGGGCTTTGGAACGGACAGAAAGTTGCAAATTGGATGAGTGAATTATTAGGACGTTCAGTTAGTAGACAACGAGGCTGGGAGTATTTGAAGGCAATGAGACTACGTTTGAGAGTAGCTCGACCCTCTCATCAGGAAGCAGACTTTACGGAACAGGAACAATGGAAAAAAAAACTAGCAAAAACGGTGACTCAAGTTCAAGAAAATTACGCCGACGCCGATGTAGCAGTTTGGACAATGGATGAGCATAGAGTCGGGCTTAAACCAATAATTAGAAGGATGTGGGTAGATGAATGGACAGTACCCGTAGCCAACGTTAATTGGCGATTTAAATGGTTATGGTTATACGGTTTTGTTCATCCGCAGTCTGGAGAAACATATTGGTGGATTCTACCCTTTGTAAATACCGAAATTTTTAATCAAGTGTTGGCTGATTTTGCTCAACATTTTAAGCTCGGGGAAAAAAAGCAAGTTGTACTAGCTTTGGATCAAGCAGGGTGGCATACTGCCGGGAAACTTGAAGTCCCAAAAGGTATTCACATTGTTGAGATGCCATCTCACTCTCCAGAACAACAACGGGCAGAAAGACTTTGGCCACTTACAAATGAGCCTCTGGCTAATCGAACATTTGAAAATCTTGATGAATTAGAAGAGGTTTTATTTGAGCGTTGCAAACAATTACTCCAACAGCAAGATTTAATTCGGGGTTTAACAAACTTTCACTGGTGGCCTCAAGTTCCAGTTGCTGCTTAATTATGGGTAAGTACCCGGACATGATATGAGTTGTGGAATTGGTGTGATGAGGGTGGATTTAGGTAACATAGCTCGAGCCTGTTTATAGCTCGCATAACTTATTTATGACCAAACAGATGCCTCTTGACGATCGCTCTAATGTTAAGAAATGTTTCGCCAACAGTATCGTATCTCGGCTGTACCCCTAATCGCACAGACAGGATTGCAGTTTGACCTGAGTACTCCACAGGGGAGACTTGTGGCATCAATAATGGCTGCACTGGCAGAGTTTGAACCTGACTCGATGGGAGAACGCATTCGTTCTGGAATTGCAGCTGCTCACGCACGCGGTGTTAAGTCGGGTAAGCGTCCGGGACAACGGGTCAAAGCCGAGCGACTGGCTCCAAAAGTTTTGCAACTCGTCAGCGAGGGACGCTCTTACCGTTTTATTGCCAAGGAGTTGCACTTGGACAAGAATACAGTGAACGCCATCGTGAAACGCCACAAGCACTCGCTAAAAGACTCCTCCCACATTGAATGAGGGCAAATTTTTCTACAACGTGTACGGGTTCAAAATTTCAGCGGTTCCGTGGCGGCTGGTGACAGCGAAGCTACTTTTCCCCCAAAAAGGGGTTGACTTTTGCGACAACACACGAGTATTACCCCTGGTTGCACAACCTTCTATTCTCGCCTTGTTCAATAATCAAATAAAATTGCTATAGTTTGATATTGATTACTTAAGATTGATGGAATATTAAATAATGTTTTCTTATTTAATAAACTTTCTTAATTTTCTTAAATACCTTATAATAATTACTTGTTAAGTATCTTAACAGACCCTGAACATACATTTAATTAGTGATATATTTTTAGTTGTAAAAACAATTCCTTCAAGGAAAAGTCTATGCCTACAAACACAGTCAAAACCGTGGATGTCAAAGCAGTACCATTCTTTGCGCGTTTCTTGGAAAAGCAAGCTACTGAAGGAACAGAGGTTCCTTGGACTTACAAGTATCCTTCAGATTTGGAAGATCGATAATTTAGTCTTCCCGATCAGAAATTACTTTTCTGATCGGGAAGATACCTTGTAATTGGCTACATCAGGATTTAAGGGAGTAGCAGTTATCAAATAACTGAAAACTACTCTCTTAAACGCTATCGCTTTCATATTACCTTATCCATAACCTGGAGGTAATTGCTTTTTATATAAACCAAAATTATTGATTTTTTTTGTTTATATAAAGCCTTTTTTGGCTATTATTTAATAGCTACATCCTAAAATAATCAAAAAAAATATTTTTTATGAACCTGTCTCGTGATGTTGCTTTATTAATCACCCACAGTGGTGATTTCTTCACAATAGATAAAGTGGCCGAAGCCTTATCAAAAAAAGGGGTGCAACCATTTCGTCTAGATACTGATAAATTTCCTCTAGAAGTGCAATTAACAGCACATTTTGATAAGTGTAAAAGCCACCACACTATAGAATATAACAACCACTCTATCAGCACAGAGCAGGTGCAAGCTGTATGGATGCGCCGTATTTGGGAACCAGAACTGAGTCAAGAATTACCGCCAAAGTTCCGAGAAGCTTGCTTGAGAGAATCACAAGCAACTTTAGAGGGTTTTTGGGACAGCCTCAAGGGAGCTACGTGGGTAGATAATTTAGGGCGGATAGATTATGCAAGTAACAAGCTGCGTCAATTGCGGATTGCGTCTGAAGTAGGTTTTGGTATTCCCCAGACTCTTGTTACCAACAAAGCGGAAGCAGCACGAGAGTTTTTCGGGCAAGTCAACGGCAAAATGGTCAGTAAGCTCTTAACTGCTCTTTCCCGCAGTATGGAGGCTAACTCCTCGTTTTTTCTGTACACCAGCATCGTCAAGGAAGAAGACTTACAAGATACCGAGTCACTGCGCTATTGCCCCATGGTTTTTCAAGAGCAAATTCCAAAGCAACAGGAATTACGGGTAGTGTATGTGAATGATAATGTATTTGTGGGGGCGCTCAATGCAGATGTGTATGCAGCAGCCAAAGTTGATTGGCGTAAACCTGGTGTTGAGGTTGGCGCATGGCAACATCACCAGCTTCCGGATGAAGTAGTTAGCCGTCTTAAAGCCTTTATGGGGAAATTTGGGCTGTTGTTTGGAGCGTTAGATTTCATCGTCACACCATCAGGCGAATACGTCTTTTTGGAAATCAACCCTGTGGGGGAGTGGGGAATGCTGGAAAAAGATTTAGACTTACCCATTGCAAGTGCGATCGCAGACGCCCTACTTCAAAGAAAGAATGAATAATTAAAAATTTAATATTTGATATTACCTGCGGCAAGCCACCCAAAAGGTGTCTATATACTTCACACTTCATACTTTTTCATACTTTTTATGACCGTATTAATAGTCACGTTTAGTAAAGACAACGAAAGCATTCTTCTAGTCATCAAAGAAATTGAGGCTAGAGGAGAAAAAGCATTTCGGTTTGACACAGACAGATATCCCACCGAAGTCAAGCTAGATATTTACTCCGGCGGTAGTGAACGAGTAATTATTACTGATGGCGAACATAAGCTAGATTTGAGTGAAGTCTCCTCAGTTTGGTATCGGCGGATGCGCTACGGACAAAAAATCCCCGACTCAATGGACAAGCAATACAGAGATGCGTCAATTAACGAATGTCGTGCCACAGTCAGGGGTATGATTGCCAGCCTTCAGGGATTCCACTTTGATAAAATGTCTAATGTGGATCGGGCTAATAATAAGCAACTACAATTGCAAGTTGCACGAGAAGTTGGTCTTGTAACTCCGCGTACTCTAACTTCAAACAATCCAGAAACAGTTAAGCAATTTGCTCAAGAGTGTAGCCAAGGTATAGTTACCAAGATGCTTTCTTCTTTTGCTATTTACGATCAGGAGGGGGGAGAAAACGTTGTGTTTACGACTCCAGTTACAAATGATGATCTGGAGAATATGGAAGGACTGCGTTTTTGTCCGATGACCTTTCAAGAAAATGTACCCAAGGCGCTGGAGTTGCGGACAACTATTGTTGGACACCGCGTATTTACTGCCGCAGTAGATTCCCAAAGCTTGTCAGGGTCTACTTACGACTGGCGCAAAGAGGGAAGAGCCTTAGTTGAAAATTGGCAACCTTACGACTTGCCAGAAAATATTAAGAAAAAATTGCTCAAATTAATGGCTTATTTTGGATTAAACTATGGAGCAATTGATATTATTGTCACGCCCGATGGTCGCCATGTATTCCTCGAAGTTAACCCAGTAGGAGAATTTTTTTGGATGGAGATATATTCACCACACTATCCCATTTCGCAGGCAATCGCAGAAGTATTGCTGACTAATAAAAATTAGAGGATTTAGCCTTGTCGTATTTTTATTGTCCTCTATCTATCCTATAGCTACTCAGTTGAAAAACACGTTTGCAGTAGTGTCCTGTAGAACAAAGTAGCCGATGCCGCGCCTACATCCCTTACCACTTTGAAATTGGAGATTAAATCATTGTGATCAACCTAGTAAATACCCAAACAGTTTTAACATTTGATGGGGTAAATGATTATATAGATTTTGGCAGAAACGATATTGGTGGCGTTTTCGCTCAAGGGAGTTCAGCTTTTACCGTTTCAGGATGGGTAAATCCGCATGAATTAACAAATAAAGCCACTAGTTACGGGACGCGCAATGTATTTTTTGCCCGTTCTTCAGAGAAATACAGCGATAATTTTGAATTCGGCATCAGTGAAACAGGAAGCCTAGATGTCTACATTGATGAATGTGTTAGCAAGGGTATCAAAACATTGGGGCAAGGAGAATTAACTATAGGACAATGGCACTTTTTTGCTATTGTTTTTAATAGTGGTCAGCTAACCGTATATCTTAACGATCGTGAATACAAGGATTCTCTTAAAGGTTCATCTTTAAACAAAGCCACAAGTTCTATAACTCTGGGAGCAACGTTACACAAACAGGTTTATTTCAAAGGACAATTAGCAAATATTAGTGTTTGGAATTATCCTTGTACTCAAGCACAAATTCAGACTTATCGTTGTGGGCTAATAGTCGGAGATGAATCAGGATTAGTGGCTTACTGGAAATTAGACGAAGGGCAAGGTACAACTGTCAAAAATAAAACTGGAAAGTCCTATCAAGGAAAATTTCGTGGTAATCCTATTTGGACTTTAGCAGAAATTCCATTTGCAACACAATTATCCCATCCAGTTCCATTGGCAGCAGAATCATCCAATCAAGAAGATATTCAAGAAGCGATTGAAACAGAGACAGCAGTTATTCCTGAAGAAAATATCTCACCACTAACCACAAATTTATTAGCAGCAACGGTATCGTTAGTAAGCGACGACGAAGCTCAACCAAAAGAAATCCAACAGACAGAAACAAACAGCGAAGAATCAGAGATTATTCCAACTGCGATCGCCCTTGGGCCACAGGAGGAGGAAACCAAATCATCCAATCAAGAAGATATTCAAGAAGAGATCCCAACAGAGACAGCAGTTATTCCTGAAGAAAATATCTCACCACTAACCACAAACTTATTAGCAGCAACGGTATCGTTAGTAAGCGACGACGAAGCTCAACCAAAAGAAATCCAACAGACAGAAACAAACAGCGAAGAATCAGAGATTATTCCAACTGCGATCGCCCTTGGGCCACACGAGGAGGAAACTAAAACAGACCAAAGTCAAGAGCCTGTCAATATCCAACAAGCACAAATATTAATTCAGGAGGAATATCCAGAAACTATGAATACAAAAGCTCGTCCCAAATATAAAATACTTTCCATTGATGGAGGCGGTATTCGGGGCATTATTCCTGCCTTACTTCTAGCAGAAATTGAAAGGCGGACACAAAAGCCTATATTCACTTTGTTTGATTTAATTACTGGCACTTCCAGTGGCGGAATTTTAGCACTTGGACTAACTAAACCACGATTAAGGTCTGATGCGTCTGATACCTTGCCAGTAGCTGAATACACTGCTGAGGATCTCCTACAGCTATTTCTTGAGTATGGGGTAGAAGTATTTTATGAGCCGTTGTTTCACAGATTACTTGGCCCGTTAGATGATATGTTTCTCCAGCCAAAATATCCTTCCGAAAGCAAAGAAGAAATTTTAAGGCAATATTTTGGTACCGCTCTTCTAGAAAATAATCTCAAAGAAGTTTTTGTAACGAGTTACGATATCGAGAAGCGAATTCCGATATTTTTTACAAACAAACTAGAAAAGGAGCAAATAAAATCTAAGAATTTTGGTAAGTTATGTGGGGGTTTTTCGCTCCTAAATGCAGCATTGGCTACTAGTGCCACTCCCACTTATTTTGCTCCTCATCGGGTTGTAAACCCCCACAATAGCGGCATCATTTATACTTTAATCGATGGTGGAGTATTTGCTAATAATCCAGCTCATTTAGCTATTTTAGAAGCACAAATTAGTAGTAAACGAAAAGGACAAAAAGTCCTCAATCCAGAAGATATTTTAGTAGTTTCTTTAGGTACAGGTTCGCTGACGAGTGTGTACCCTTATAAAGAAGTCAAAAATTGGGGACTTTTGCAATGGGGAAGACCGCTTTTAAATATTATGTTTGACGGTAGTAGTGAAGTAGTAGATGGAGAATTAGAACAGTTGTTTGAGCCTAGCGATCGAGAAGCTAAAAGTTTTTATTATCGCTTTCAAACATTGTTAGATAGTGAACTAGAAGAAATAGATAATACCAAAGTCCAAAATACTCGTCACCTACAAGCTATAGCCCATCGACTAATATCTAACAAAAATCAACAAATCGATGAACTGTGTAGTCTTTTGTTGGGCTAAATCATATTTCTTACATTTTGCACCCACTAACTGGGGTAAAATGTAAAGTTTTTACTTGCTTACAAAAAAATTAGCTTAATCGGTCAGAAGTCCCATACCTGACCCGACAGGGCAGTGTGGTTTGACACTGTCAGTGTCTTCAGACCTGAGAGTGTCAACACAAGGGATTAGCTGCTGACCCCGCAAGCTATTTTGCCGCAGAGGAAAATCGAGATTTAGGCATTGTCAAAGCTCGACGAAAACCGAAGGTCAAGTTGATTATTGCTCCCTTGCTGGAGACCGTCCGCACTGGGGAACCTTTGTTCTTTGAGCCACGACCGAAAATTCCCTTGAAAACTGGCTTTGAGCCTTAACTTGTCACCAATGATGCAGACTGAATATAAGGAAGGAATGAAGAAATTCGGATATTATCTATGGGAGGCAGAGGGGACCCCGTTCTTGCTGAGCCGAGGCGGATTAAGACCACCTACTCGAAAGGGAAAGGGGCATCTGTCAATGAAGCCAGAAGCCTGCACCCACCGCTTGCGGGAGTGTCGGTAGTCCACTAATGACTCTCTTAGTCATGTTTTCACTTTATAAGGATTGTAGGTAAGTACAATGGATGAACTTGTCAAAAAACTTTCTGGTTTGGGCCTTCCTGGCATACTTTTCGTGATTGCAACGGCTGCATCAGGGGGTAGTGTCACTGCTGTTGTCGCTATGCTTTCATCGCTGGGCGGACCTTTAGGCCTCCTAGGAGGTTTAGGCTTGCTTGGGTTGGTAGGTGTTGTAGGGGAATATATAGCGGCATTTGGAATTGAAAACGTTCTCAAGCTCATCTATAAAGAACGTAGCAAAACTGAACTTGTCAGATTTCTTCTCAAAGAAATTCAAGAATTGCCCATTTCAGATGAGTTAAAACTCAAACTGAAACATCATATTAGCCCAGTAGTAGTTACTGAGCCTGGCCAAGGCCCTTTTCCGAGAACAGTCGAAATTGATGACGAACCATTAACCTAGTACCGCAAGGCGGAAGTCAAAAGGAGCCAGTGCGTTGGGAGGCTCTGCCGACTTGTTCGCTCTTAGCGTTCCCTCCGGGTAGCAACTGGCGTTCTAAAGTCAAAAAGCTTAGAAGACAAGCTTTTGAACGATTTGAAATAGTTGCTTTATTTACGCCGTGCTATACTAGGGCATTCGATTTGCCCCCCCTAAGCCACGCCAGTTGCTACCCTACCTTAACGCTTACAGCGTAGCTGGCCCCCCTTAAAAAGGGAGGAAATTTAAAAATTCGCCTCTCATCCTATCCCCTTGTGAGTGGGGATGAGAGGCGAGTCAATCGGAGCAGTTCGATGCCGCGCCGATTGACTATCTATGCAATTTACCACGGATATTTTTTGTGCTAAAGTACAATTGTGCCGCCACCCCAGTCAGGTACAATGAGGAACGTTGTTAAAGTCAGAATCTATCTATCTCAGCCGCAACAAGTAGCTTTATCAAAGGCTTTTGGCTGCGCTAGAGGGTTGTGGAATTATGCTCTGAACCTTAACAACAAAACCTACAAGGTAACAGGTAAGGGGTTATCAAGACTGGGATACAACGACTGTCTACCCCAACTCAAAAAAGAGTTTCCCTGGTTAGCTGAGTGCTACTCTCAAGTGCTTCAGTGGGTGTCGTTAAATCTGTCACAGGCGTTCATCAATTTTTTTGAGGGACGGGCTAAATACCCCAATTTCAAAAGCAAGCATGGTAAGCAGTCGATTCAGTACCCCCAGCACGTTAAGTTGTTAGACGGAGCGATTAAGCTGCCTAAAATTGGTGATGTGAAGGCAAGAATTCACCGCATCTTTGACGGTAAATTGAAAACCGTCACCGTCAGCACGAGCAAGGCTAGGAAGTATTATACCTCTTTGTTGTTTGATGATGGATTAGCGGAGCCTGAGATCGGTAGTCAAGCTAAAGCTGTAGATATTGATGTTGGCTTAACCCATTTTGCGATTACATCCGATAGTTCACTTAAAGTCCTCCTAAAAAAAGTGAATTTAGGGGGATCTACAAATCTCGAATACAACACCATAAAAGTTTTCAGACATTTTCTAAAAAGAAAAAGAGCTTCTGAGTATAACTTGATTCTCAAAAGCTATTTTAAAATTCCTAGTGCAATTAGTAACGGCTACATTTTTAGAATATGCAAACTCCACCTGTGCCTGAGCAAAACACAACAAATCCTTTTTCAGCCTTGATTCAATTTTGGCAGGATGTGAAATTAGTTGCTCAACCTTATTGGTATCCAACAAAAGCAGAAGGAAGAGCCTTTTCAGATGTGATTCGCTCATGGGGAATGCTCATTCTCTTAGTATTATTAATACTCATAAGTGTTGGTGCAAATGCTGCAAATAGTTATTGGAATCGCTATGTAGTTGATATCGTTATTGAACAAAGAGACCTTGATAAATATAATAGTACTTTATGGGTGTCCAGTCTCATTATTGTAGGCATGGTCTTGTTAGTGACTCTTTTGAGATATGTCAGAAAAAAAATAATTCTTGACTGGTACAAATGGCTAAATTTTCATGTTGTAGAAAAATATTTAAGCAATCAAGCTTATTATAAAATCAATTTTAAATCTGATATAGATAATCCAGACCAACGCTTATCCCAAGAAATAGAACCTATTACAAGCATTGGCTTGAGATTATCATCTTCTTTACTAGAAAAATCTCTAGAAATGGGAAGTTCTTTGATAATTCTATGGACAGTTTCTTCACAAATCGCAATTTATTTAATTATTTATACAATTGTAGGTAATTTAATAGCTGTTTACTTGAATCAAGGAATAAATAAAGTTAACCAAGAAGAACTTGCATTTAAAGCAGATTTTGCCTATTGCTTAACTCATGTTCGTAATCACGCTGAATCTATCGCTTTTTTTCAGGGAGAAGATGAAGAATTAAATATAATTAAGCGCCGATTTAATAATGTTTTAAAAACTGCTGAACGCAGGCTAAATTTAGAGAGGGGACAAGACGCTTTTGGTCGAGCATATCAGTCTGCCATTAGCGTATTCTCGATGTTCATTCTTACACCTTTATTTCTTCAGGATCAAATTGACTATGGACAAATTAACCAAGCTAGTTTTGCTTGCTTTATGTTTTCTAATGCTCTAGGAGAACTAATAGCAGAGTTTGGGAGTTCAGGGCGATTTTCGGGCTATGTACAGCGTTTAGCAGAGTTTTCAGATGTGCTACAGGCTGCTAGTAAACAACCAGAGAATGTCAGTACTATTAAAATTCTAGAAGAAAAACGGTTAGCTTTTGAGAATGTCACTTTACAAACGCCAAATTACGAACAGGTGATTGTTGAAAATTTGTCAGTTGCTGTCCAGCCAGGTGAAGGGCTATTGATTGTTGGCCCTAGTGGTAGGGGTAAAAGTTCCTTATTAAGAGCGATCGCTGGTTTGTGGAATGCGGGGACTGGCCGTCTAGTGCGTCCTCCCCTAAAAGAAGTATTATTCTTACCCCAACGGCCTTATATCATTTTAGGGACTTTGCGCGAACAGTTGCTCTATCCTCACACAGACAGGGAAGTTAGCGATCGCGAACTTGAACACATTTTGCAACAAGTTAACCTGCAACACTTACTTACCCGCGTAGATGGCTTTGATACAGAAGTTCCTTGGGAAAATATATTGTCTTTAGGAGAACAACAACGCCTCGCTTTTGCGCGGCTATTAATTACACGTCCTAGTTTCACTATCTTAGATGAAGCAACGAGTGCTTTAGATTTAAATAACGAATGTAATTTATATCAACAATTACAATCCACGAAAACAACTTTTATCAGCGTTGGTCATAGAGAAAGCTTATTTAATTATCATCAATGGGTGTTAGAGCTTTCACAAGAATCTAATTGGCAACTTGTTTCTATACAAGATTATCGGTTGCAAAAAGGAATTGTTGTTAACCCATCACACAAGGAGCAAGTTAGGATAGATATTTACCATAAAAATGAACTTAAAATAAAGCTAGAATCAGCAGCAAGTCCCACAATTATAGGACTTTCTCATAAAGAGCTTCAGACATTAACAGACTATTCTCTTACTACGATCAGAACCAAGGCTAGTCAACAAAAGTCTGTTACTACTAAGGATGGTGTAACCTACCGCTATAACAAAAACCCGGAGGTATTGAAATGGGTAATAGATTAAGGGTATATGGTTAAATTTATCTCAGATAGTACAGGTTTACCTAGCGTTTTCCTGGAAATTAGCTATTACATAGCTCCATCATATTGACAACAGGGATACCTGTCTGAAGCTACGAAAGCTATGGTAGATTAGGCGTTATCTCAACCTAATGTGTAAAGCGTGACTGCTGGAGGCGATCTCAATAATAAGCTGTGTTGCATCTAGATTGCCTATGGTATTAGAGAGGGAGAGGGGGTGAAGGGGAGAGGGGGAGAGGATTTGACGATTTTTGATCGGGACTCGAAATATACAATTTAAATGCACAACAGCTTATAAGTTCAAAGCGAGTCGTAGAAAAAATCGGAACTGCGAACAATAGATTTTCAAGCCAATATGGCAGGTCAGCCCCTATCTTAACCGCTTGGCGTTTTCTCCAATCCATTGAAGGAAAAACCAAGCCGTACATGAAGGCAGCACCGCTTTCTGCAATCGGTAAAAGTTGGGTGTACTGGGTGCTCAGTTCCAACGGCCAAATCGACCGTCGCGCCTATACCTTCTGTATCATAGAGCGATTAGTAGAAGGATTGCGTCGCCGCGACTTATTTGTCAGTCCCAGTGAACGGTGGAGCAATCACTAGGCTAAATTGTTACAAGGGCAGGCTTTGGAGTCAGCCCGCTCTCATGTTTGTCGGGCTTTAAACCTGCAACCCACTCCCATTCCGGAACTGCAAATCTAAAACAACAACTGGATAGAGCCTATCAGCGCCCTGCCAACAACCTCCCCAACAATGCTGCTGTCAGAATTGAATTAGCTAAAGGTCGCCAGAGGCTAACTATCAGCAATCTGGATAAATTGGCAGAACCGGAGAGCTACCTCCAACTCAAGGAGCAGGTTGAAGCTTTGGCCCCCGGTTGATTTACCGGAAGTTTTATTAGAGATCCAGGCCAAAACTGGGTTCATGGATGAATTCGCTCATGTTAATGAGAGTTTTGCTAGGGTGAGGGATTTGTCCACCAGTATGATTCTCGTTAGACCATAATACACAAATTTTATTTAAATATGCGGTAATATATTTGCTGGTCGATAAAATTACCGCATGAAACTATCTGACTACGCTCTCATCTGAAGGCGTTAGTTACCTAATTGCATGGAACTGCTGGAAACAGGGGATTATTAAAGATCGCCAGCTTCCCCCAGGAACCATCTTGATTGACGTTGAAGCGAGTGTTGCGTATACGACAGTCGCTTGCATTTATGTAAGCGTGTCTAGTTCGGAGAACAAATCCAATCTAGAAAGGCAAGCTGAGCGTTTAACCCAATATGCTGTAGCCTTTGGCTGTCCACTTGCCGCACTGGACTAATTTCTGCTTCTCTTGGAAAATCAGTTTTAGTAGACCTAAGACCTTGACAGGAAAGCCATTATCTAGTTTACTAAATAACTCATGGTTCTTTTTGTCGGCCAATTGCTCTCAAATGAATCTGATTGAGTCGGAATGGCATCAACTCAAAACCCATAAACTGGTAGGATAGATGTTTGAAAACGAGTTAGAGCTTGCTTATGCCGTGATGGACGGTGTAGAAGCCATAATCAAGTTGAAGATCGGACTACAGAACGTTTCACGTTCCAGTCGGCTAGTTCTTAATGTAGCGTTACATAGTTGAGTTTTTCCTCTCCATTTACTTACAAATAAATTATGATTTTGCTTCCAAGTTAGTAATCATTTTAATTCATAGTAAGATTGAAATTGGAAATAGAAGCTAATGCAGTTAGATAATTCTAGTCAAATCTTAGAAAATTTAAGTAACAAAAGTTTTACAGACCGAGAAATAGAAGTTGCTATTCGAGCGAGTTTAGCTGTAGATGATTGTGTAGTTATCAAGAGAGAAATAGAAAAGGTAAAACAGGAATTAGTTGCCTATATAGTTCCCTCAAGCTTATTTGTACCAGAACAATTTTTGTCTCACCTGAAAACAATTCTGCCTAGCAAATTGATACCCACAGCACTGGTACCAGTCTCCACCATACCCCTAACGAATACAGGGCAGGTAGATGAAGCTGCTCTAGCCAGTTTAGAAATTATTGACTCTGACTTAATGGCTCGGATAGAGGAGCAACTAAAGTCATTGTCAGAAATTGAACGTGTTGCGGTGGTTGTTGAACCTTTTATTAGAAGTATTCCTTCTGTCCACTTACAAGATTTGCTAGGTAACACTCAAGCGCTCGCTTCTGAAGATAGCCAGCAAAAGGTACAAGCAACTATACTTAGTCAGAAGATAGAAAACAAGAAGCTGTCCTCGTCAAAAAAGCTAGCTATTAGTCATGGGGAACCACTGCAATACCCCGAAGACGCTCCTAAAACTTTAAAAGAACTACTACAACGAACTGCCCAACATTCAACTCAAGGTATCATTTACATTCAGTCTGATGGTAGCGAGAAAGTTCAATCTTATGGAGAATTATGGCAAGATGCTCAACGGATTTTAGCTGGATTCAGAAAGCTAGGACTAAAGCCCCAAGATAAAGTAATTTTTCAACTAGAAGACAACCAAGAATTTCTCTGTGCTTTTTGGGGTAGTGTGCTAGGGGGCTTTGTTCCAGTGCCAATATCCATTGCCCCGACCTACGAACTAGCTAATACTATCACCAGCAAACTTCAAAACACTTGGCAGATGCTGGGCAAACCCCTTGTACTAACCAACGCTTCTTTAGCGTCCAATATTGATGACTTATCAAAGTTTCTGAATTTAGAAAAATTTCAAGTTGCAACTATTGAGAAGTTGCGTGAGTGCGAAGCGGATTTCAATTTGCATCAAAGTCAGCCAGAAGATTTAGCGATTTTGTTTTTGACTTCTGGCAGCACTGGTATACCAAAGTGTGTGATGCTAAATCATCGCAATTTATTGAGTATGACAGGTGGCTTAGTTTTGATGGGCAATTTTTCCAATCAGGAAAGCATTTTAAACTGGATGCCTCTGGATCATGTGGGTGCGCTAGTTTCCTTGAGCATTATGGGTGTTGACTTAGGTTGTCAGCAAATTCATGTACCCACTAACTTGATTGTCCAAAATCCGTTGTTGTGGCTAGATTTGATTGATAAACACCAAGCTACGATTAGTTGGGCACCTAATTTTGCCTTTTCACTAATCTGCGATGCCCTTGGCGACCTTTCTTACGAAATGCTGCGCGAACGGTATCGCACGATCGCTCTTCACCAAAAACCTTGGGATTTATCGTCGATGCGTTTTATAATTAACGCTGGGGAACCCATTGTCACTAAGATAGCCAGGAGTTTTTTAAAGCTGCTTCGCCGTTATGGTTTACCAACGAATGCGATTCATCCAGCCTTTGGGATGAGCGAAACCTCTTCTGGTATTACTTACTCTGAGAGCTTTTCTCTAGAAACTTCATCAGATGACGCTTTATTTGTAGAACTTGGACTTCCCATTGCTGGCGCTTCACTGCGGATTGTTGATGAAAACGAAGAGATAGTTACAGAAGGTACGATTGGTCGTTTACAAGTCAAAGGTGCATCTGTCACTTCTGGTTACTATCAGAATCCACAGGCAAACCAAGAAATTTTTACCCCCGATGGTTGGTTTAATACGGGAGATTTAGGATTTCTCTCTCAAGGTCATTTAACTATTACTGGACGGCAGAAAGATGTAATTATCATTAATGGCCTCAACTACTACTGTCACGAAATCGAAGCCGCCGTTGAAGAAGTTAAAGGAGTAGAAGTTTCTTATACAGCTGCCTGTGCAGTGAGACAACCAGGAATCAATACTGATAAACTAGCTATCTTTTTCAATACTTCTCTTTCTGATGATGGTAATTTAGTAAATCTGCTTAAGGAAATTCGCACTTCTGTTGTCAATAAGGTGGGAATAAACCCAGATTATCTAATTCCAGTAAATCAAGAAATTATTCCTAAAACCGCTATTGGTAAAATCCAGCGATCGCAATTGAGTCACCGCTTCAAAACAGGTGAATTTCAATCCCTTATTAAACGAATTGATATATTATTGCGTAACGCCAATACCATTCCCGACTGGTTTTACCGTCAAGTATGGCAGCCCAAAAATCCCATAACTTATAATTCTTCTTTAACTGTTATTAATTCCACTCTAGTATTTATAGATTCATTCGGCTTAGGAGCATATTTATGTCAGATATTATCAGAGCGTAATCTGCCATATATAACTGTTTCACCCGGAGAAGATTTTCGTAAAATTAATCGTTCAAGCTACGCGATAACTCCAGGACAATCCAAGGACTACGAACTATTACTCCAATCCTTGGCTGCAGATAACATAATCATCGGACAAATACTTCACCTATGGACTTATGACCGATATAGCGGCGAAGTCAAAAGCTTGGATGCTCTCGAACAAGCACAGGAAATTGGAATATTTAGTCTATTGTTCTTGGTTCAAGCTTTAGCCAAACTTCAAGGTTTTGACCATTCGGTGCAATTATCATTTATTTCCAGTCATATCCAGTCCATTTCCTCATCTGACCCAATAGCTTACGAAAAATCAGCAGTATTAGGGCTTCTTAAAACCATTCCTCAAGAATTACCTTGGTTGAACTGTTGTCACATTGATTTGCCTTTCAGTGAAGTTGAAACAAATGGAGCTTATATATTGCAAGAGATGCAAGTTTCCTCTAAAGAACGAGAGGTAGCTTACAGGAATGGGCAGCGTTTAGTTCCTCGCCTAGAAAAAGTTGATTGGACTAAAAAACCTAAATCCCCAGTCAGCTTCAAGCAAGGAGGAACTTATTTAATTACCGGAGGACTCGGTGGTATAGGTATTGAAATTGCGCGGTATTTGCTGAAATATTACCAAGCTCGGTTACTGTTGGTTGGCCAAACTCCTCTACCAGATAAAAGTACTTGGAAGGCTAATCACGAGAAAACAGATACAATTGCACAACGCCTCAAAGCTTATCAGGAACTAGAACAGCTTGGAGGAGAGGTAATTTACGAAGCTATTGACATCTGTGACTTGAAACAATTGCAGATAATAGTTGAAAAAGCTCAATCTCGATGGGGTAATAACCTAGATGGAATAATTCATTTAGCCGGAACTTTCCACGAACAACTTATACTTGAAGAAACTCAGGAGAACTTAGCAGCAATACTGCGTCCTAAGGTGTTGGGTACTTGGGCGTTGCACCAATTGGTGAAAGACAATAAGGGCAGCATTTTTATTAACTTTTCTTCAGCGCACGGTTTTTTTGGCAGCACGGCTGTTGGTGCTTATGCTGCTGCCAATAGTTTTCTCGATCGCTTTTGTTATTACCAAAATTCCCAGAGTGAATTAGCAAGCTATTGTTTTGGTTGGAGTATGTGGGATGAAACAGGGATGAGTCAAGGATATCAGATGAAGAATTTGCTCCGCGCCAAAGGCTTCTATGTGATGTCTTCTTCTCAAGCAATATCTTCAATGCTTGCCAGCTTACAACATCAGCAAACCCATCTATTGATAGGTTTGGATGGCAGCAACCAAAACATTCAACGTTGGCAGTCGTCAGCTTTTAATTTGCAGAAGTTGACTGCTTATTTCACTGCCAGTAGTAACGAGGTTCAATTACCAGACTTGCAAGTGCAAGATTGCTTTGGAACTTTTTGCACCTGCAATTTAGTACAACTGCCCCAAATGCCTTGTCTCGAAAACGGCGAAATTGATCGCGCGAGCCTAATTAAAGGAATCAACACTCCGGAAATTAGAGAGCGAATAGGACCACGCAACGAGATAGAGTGCAAAATTGCTCAATGTTGGCAGGAAGTGATGAAAGTGCCACATTTAGGCATTCACGACAACTTTTTTGAGTTGGGAGGGAATTCTCTCTTAGCTGGCCAAGTGATTTCTCGCTTACGCGAAGATTTTTCTTTAGATTTGTCGCTACAGCGTTTGTTTAAATCACCCACTATCGCCAGTTTAGCCCAGAGCCTTGAGGCGATTTTAGGGGTAACTCAGGACAAGACTGGACATATTGACGCACTCGCAGAAGAATATGAGGAAGTAAGGATATGATAACAGAACAGTTTTTAGCTAATCTGCAAACAAAAGGCGTACAAATCTGGATTGACGGAGATCAACTTGGCTGTCGCGCTCCTAAAGGAGTAATGACAGCAGAGATACAGCAGGAACTTAAAAAGCGAAAAACAGAAATCCTTGCTTTTCTCAAAGAAGCTCAAACAGCTACACAATCTAACTCTTTCCCTTTAGTGCCTGTTTCTAGGGATGAGGAGTTGCCTTTATCTTTTGCTCAACAAAGGATGTGGTTTCTTTATCAATTAGATAAGGAAAGCCCATTTTATAATGAAAGTCTACAAGTGCGGATTGTTGGAAAGCTGTCTGTGACAGCCTTAGAACAGAGTATCAACGAAATTATCCGCCGTCATGAAGCCTTACGAACTAGCTTTCCTGTGAGAGAGGGCATCCCTTTTCAGGCGATCGCGTCCGCTGTTACTATAAATATCCCTGTGATAGACTTGCAGGGTTTAGCAGAAGCCTCAGTGCAACAAATAGTCACTCAGGAAGTTCGCAAACCCTTTGACTTGGATAATATTCCTTTGTTGCGAGCCACTCTACTGCGCCAGGAAGTAGAATCTCACTTGTTAATTTTGACCATGCATCACATCATTACTGATGGCTGGTCAATGGGAATATTCTTCAAAGAGTTAGAAGTCCTTTATCATACTTTTACTAAAGGGCAACCAAATCACTTACCAGAGTTAACGATACAATACGCTGATTTTGCCGTTTGGCAACGCAAATGGTTAATTAAAGAAGTTCAAGAAAAGCAACTTGAGTACTGGAAACAACAGTTAGCTGACGCACCGCCCTTATTGGAGTTGCCAACGGATTATCCGCGGCCACCAGTCCAGACTTTTTCTGGTGCTACCAAAAAATTTCAAATTGAAGAGCATTTAACCTCTCAACTACTAATCCTCAGCCAGAAGTCAGGTGTCACCTTGTTTATGACCCTGCTGGCAGCTTTTGGTATTTTACTCCATCGTTACAGTGGTCAAGATGATATTTGTATCGGTTCACCTTTTGCTAACCGCAATCGTCAAGAAATTGATCCACTAATTGGGTGTTTTGTAAATACTTTGGTGTTGCGGACTCAGATTGAAGAGAATCCTAGTTTCTCTCAATTCCTCCAACAAGTTCGCTCTGTTGTCTGGAATGCCCATGCACACCAAGACGTACCATTTGAGCAAGTGGTAGAAGCACTACAGCCAGAACGTTCTCTTGGCTACAACCCCTTGTTTCAAGTGATGTTTGTTTTGGAAAATTTTTCCCTCGATACTTTAGAGTTACCTGATATTAGTCTGACTCCAGAGATGCTAGAGCGGGGTACATCTCAGTTCGATTTGAGCCTCTCAATCTGGCAGACACAAAAGGGATTAATTGGCTCGTGGGAATATAACAGCGATTTGTTTGAGGCAGATACAATTGCTAGGATGACTCTTCATTTCCAGACTTTGTTAGAAACAATAGTCAGCGATCCCAATCAGAAAGTTGGTGAATTACCTTTGCTAACTGAGTCAGAACGTCATCAATTGTTGGTGGAGTGGAACAACACTCAAGTAGACTATCCTGGTGATAAGTGTCTCCATCAGTTATTTGAGCAGCAGGTAGAACGTACACCAGATGCGATAGCTCTCATCTTTGAAAATCAAAAACTTACCTACCAAGAGTTAAATCAACGCGCTAACAAAATCGCCCATTATCTCAAAACTCTAGATGTGAAACCAGACGTATTGGTTGGCATCTGTATGGAACGCTCTTTAGAGATGGTAATTGGGATATTGGCAATTATCAAAGCAGGTGGTGCTTATGTACCTTTAGATCCTACTTATCCCAAAGAACGTTTAGCATTCATGTTGGCAGATGCTCAAGTGTCGGTGCTGTTAGTGCAACCACATCTAGTCCAAGAACTACCGCCACACCAAGCGCAAGTTGTATGCATTAACTCCGACTATCAAGAATTTGCTGCTTACAGCCCTGAAAACCCAACTAGTGAAGTTACAGCAGAAAACTTAGCTTATGTAATTTACACCTCCGGTTCCACAGGAAAGCCTAAAGGTGCAATGAACACTCATAAAGGCTTGTGTAACCGTCTATTATGGATGCAAGATACATATCAACTAACAGCAACCGAAAAAGTTTTACAGAAAACACCATTCAGCTTTGATGTCTCAGTTTGGGAATTCTTCTGGCCTTTATTGACAGGTGCAAGCTTAATTATAGCCCAACCAGGTGGACATCAAGATAGCCGTTATCTAGTTCAACTAATTGCTAAAGAAAAAATTACTACACTTCATTTTGTACCCTCAATGTTGCAAGTTTTTCTAGAAGAAACAGGAATAAATAAATGTAGTAGTATTAAACGGATAATTTGTAGTGGTGAGGTGCTATCATTTAACCTACAACAACGCTGCTTAGAACAATTAAACGCCGAGTTACACAACCTTTATGGTCCAACAGAAGCGGCAATTGACGTAACTTTTTGGGCTTGTCAACCCAATAGGAATGAGAAAATTGTTCCTATTGGTCGTCCAATTGCCAATACACAGATATATATCTTAGAGAAAAATTTACAACCTGTTCCCATTGGAGTAAGTGGTGAGTTACACATTGGTGGTGTGGGATTAGCGCGTGGTTATTGGAATAAACGCGAATTGACTCAAGAAAAATTTATTTCTAGCCCCTTTGAAGCCGGAAAATATTTATACAAAACGGGTGATTTAGCACGTTATCGTTCTGATGGCAATATTGAATATTTAGGCAGAATTGACCACCAAGTTAAAATTCGTGGTTTCCGCATTGAATTGGGAGAAATTGAGGCATCACTGGTTTCTCACCCAGACGTGTGGGAAAGTGTGGTGGTGGTGCGAGAGGATGAACCAGGCGACAAACGTTTAGTTGCTTATGTAGTGGCACAGGTAGAAGAATCTTCCACAGTCCAACAACTGCGTCACTTTCTCAAGGCAAAGCTACCAGAGTACATGGTGCCAAGTGCTTTTGTGCTGCTGGAATCTTTACCCCTGACTCCCAACGGCAAAGTAGACCGCCGCGCACTGCCAAAACCAGACTTAGACAGGACACTGCTAGAAAAATATATCGTTCCGCGCACTCCAATTGAGGAAATGCTGGCACAAATTTGGGCGCAAGTCCTAAAAGTAGAGCAAGTTGGCATTCATGATAACTTCTTTGAACTAGGGGGACATTCCCTGCTAGCTACTCAAGTTATTTCCCGCTTACCAGAAGCTTTTGGGATTTCATTGCCCTTGCGATCGCTATTTGAGTCACCGACGATCGCACAGTTAAGTGAAGTTATCTTACGTGAACTTAAAACAGGTTCGAGTCTGATGCTTCCGGCAATTTTACCCGTTTCCAAAAGACAAGACATACCTTTATCTTGGGCGCAAGAGCGCCTGTGGTTTCTTCATCACTTAGAAGGCGAAAGTGGTGCTTACACAATGCCTTTCGCCATGCGTTTGGTGGGGAATCTCAATATCAAAGCTTTGGAACAAGCGGTTGGGGAGATGGTGCGGCGGCAGGAAGTTCTGCGAACTCGTTTTGAGATCAAGCATGACAAGCCAATACAGGTAATAGCCCCTGATATAGCCATAACATTACCAGTGATGGATCTACAAAATGTGGCAGACCCCTGGAAACAAGTAGAGCAACTAGCGATCGAAGAAGCCTACAAACCATTCGATCTAACTAAAGATCCGGTGTTGCGGGTCAAGATGTGGCAAGTTGCGACTGACGAGTATGTACTACTGATAGCCATTCACCATATTGCTGCTGATGGTTGGTCAATAGGCGTTTTGAACTGCGAATTGTCTGCCCATTATCGAGCTATTACCACGGGTAATGCGGTTGAATTACCAGAGTTATCTGTACAGTATGCCGACTTTACCTTATGGCAGCGCCAATGGCTGACAACTCAGGTACTTGAACCTCAGTTAACTTACTGGAAACAACAGTTAGCGGCAGCGCCACCTTTGTTAGAATTGCCTACAGACCGCCCCCGTCCAGCTATCCAGACTTTTCGAGGAGGAACAGAGCGATTTCAACTAGATGCCTTGCTCACCTCTCGGCTTAGACAACTGAGCCACAAGTCTGGAACGACTCTGTTTATGACACTGTTGACGGGATTTGTCGTGTTAATGTCTCGCTACAGTGGTCAAACGGATCTTGTAATTGGCTCCCCGATCGCAAATCGCAATCGTAAAGAAATTGAAGGGTTAATTGGCTTTTTTGTCAATACTCTGGCATTGAGATTCGATCTGTCCTCAGAACTGACCTTGAAAGCCTTGCTGGAGCAAGTGCGACAGGTGACTCAAAACGCTTACGATCATCAGGATTTACCCTTTGAGATGTTAGTTGAAGAGTTGCAACTGGATCGCAACCTAGATCGCAACCCACTGGTGCAAGTGATGTTTGCCCTTCAGAATGCGCCAACCAACCCTTGGGATTTGCCTGGTTTAAGGGTCGATAAAATGCATTGGGGGCTTGAGGCGGTGCGGTTTGACCTAGAAGTTCACTTCTGGGAAGTTCCTGAAGGTCTTGAGGGCTTTTGCTGTTACAGCAGCGATTTATTTGATGCGGCGACGATCGCCCGGATGATGAAACATTTCCAAAATTTATTAACGGCGATCGTTACTAACTTAGAACAACCAGTCAGCCAATTACCTCTACTGACAGCACAAGAAAGGCAGCAATTGTTAGTAGAGTGGAACGCCACCCAAACGAATTATCCAGCAGGCCAATGTATCCATGATTTGTTTGCAGTCCAAGCCGAACAAACTCCTGATGCAGTCGCGGTGGTTTTTGGGCAACAAAAGCTCACTTATCAGGAGTTGAATGCACAGGCAAATCAACTAGCACATTATCTGCAAAAACTGGGCGTGAAACCAGGTGTTCTGGTGGGTATTTGTGTCGAACGTTCTGTATCTATGGTGATCGGGTTATTGGCAATTCTCAAGGCGGGTGCGGCGTATGTGCCTTTGGATACAGATTATCCTCAAGAGCGTTTAGCTTTCATCATAGAAGACACTCAGATATCGGTATTGTTGACAACACAGAAATTAACCGATGCAATTCCCAAACACCAAGCGCGTGTTGTCTGCTTTGATACTGATGCAGATGCGATCGCTCTCTTCAGCCAGCAAAACCCCATAGCAGAAGTAACACCCGATAATCTCGCTTATGTAATTTACACTTCAGGTTCCACAGGGAAACCCAAAGGAGTAGCTGTGACTCACCGAGCCGTGAATCGCTTGGTAATCAATACAAACTACATCAATATAGAACCCACAGATGTCATTGCCCAAGCTGCAAATTACGCCTTTGACGCAGCTACCTTTGAAATTTGGGGAGCGCTACTAAACGGAGCAAGGTTGGTAGGGGTGAGCAAAGATTTAGCTCTTTCGCCCAAAGATTTCGCCGCCTTTATGCGATCGCATAAAATCAGCGTATTATTCTTGACAACTGCCTTGTTCAATCAAATTGCTCAGGAAGTCCCCTATGCTTTCAATTCACTAAGACATCTCCTATTTGGAGGTGAAGCTGTCGATCCTAAATGGGTGAAAGAAGTACTGGAAAATGGTGCGCCACAGCGATTACTGCACGTTTATGGGCCAACAGAGAATACCACATTTAGTTCCTGGTATTTAGTGCAGGATGTCCCGGAAGACGCTACAACTATTCCCATCGGGCAGCCAATTTCCAACACACAAATCTATTTATTAGATCCTCAACTACAGCCTGTGGGCGTTGGTGTACCAGGAGAACTCTACATTGGGGGTGATGGTCTAGCAAAAGAATACCTCAATCAACCAGAGTTAACTGTCCAAAAATTTATTCCTAATCCTTTCTTAAGAGGCAGGGGAACAGAGGAGCCGGGGGGCAGAGGAGGAGACATTCTTCCTGATTCCCAATCCCCATTACCCCTTATCCGCAGAGGGGGCCCCACCTTCCCCAGTTCCCGCCTCTACAAAACTGGAGATAAGGCACGTTACCTGAGTGATGGGAATATTGAATTTCTCGGTCGGATCGATTATCAGGTGAAGATACGGGGTTTCCGTATCGAGTTGGGAGAAATTGAAACAGTTTTGAGTCAACACCCCTTGTTGCAAGAGAGTGTTGTGGTTGTAAGAGAAGACACCCCTGGCGATAAACGTCTGGTAGCATATTTAGTTCCTGCACTTCATCGTCAAACATTACCCCAGCAGGTTGCGCAATGGCAGAGTGAGTATGTTAATGATTGGCAAACGCTCTATGAACAACTCTACAGCCAAAATCAAACCTCCACAGATGACCTCACATTTAATATTGCTGGTTGGAACAGTAGTTATACCAGACAGCCAATTCCCGATCTGGAAATGCAGGAGTGGGTTGAGAGTACAGTCAGCCGGATTCAAGCTAACTTTCCTCAGCGCGTATTAGAAATTGGTTGTGGAACAGGTTTACTGCTATCTCGTCTGGCTAAGCACTCTCAACAGTATTGGGGAACCGATTATTCTATCGCCGCCATACAGCACGTTGAGCAGATATGCAGCACAGTTGAGGGTCTAGAAGATGTGCGCCTGCTGCACCAAATGGCAGATAACTTTGAAGGCATCCCGCAAGGAGAATTCGACACTGTTGTTTTGAACTCAATAGTGCAGTATTTCCCCAGCATTGAGTATCTGTTGCAGGTTTTAGAAGGAGCGATTGCCACAATTACTCAACAGGGTACGATTTTCGTGGGCGATGTCCGCAGCTTGCCATTACTGGAGCAATACCATGCAGCCGTGCAGTTGTCCCAAGCAGAGTCGGATAGAACTATTGAGCAATGGCAGCGAATGGTACACCAGAGTCTGGCCGCCGAGGAAGAATTGGTTATTGATCCGGGTTTCTTCATTGCCCTCCAGACACGTTTTCCCCAGATTGGTTGGGTAGAAATTCAGCCCAAACGTGGTTACGCGCAAAATGAGCTAACCCAATTCCGCTATGATGTTACCCTCCATGTCGGTACTAATGTTCAAGCAAATACCGTTGCTTGGTTAAATTGGCAACTAGACAAGCTCTCGTTTACAGAAATTCAAAATCAACTGCATAAAGAGCAGCCAGAACTGTTGGGAATTAGGCGCGTGCCGAATCAACGGGTACAGCAAGCACTACAGATTTGGCAGTGGTTGGAAAATCCCCCGGCTGTGGAAACAGTCAACCAACTGCGGCAGGTATTAGCACAACAGCCAATAGTTGGGATCAATCCAGAACAGTTTTACCAGTTGGGGCAGCAACTCGGTTACAGCGTCCACTTAAGTTGGTGGGAGAGTAGCCAGGATGGTTGTTATGATGTGTTGTTCTGCCGCAATAGTTCAACGCAGACATCTGATGCACAAGCAGCGATCGCTTTTTGGGATACTTCAGCCGTCATTACCAAACCCTGGACTGACTACACTAACAATCCTCTATCCGGCAAGTTAGTTCAAAAGCTAGTGCCACAGGTGCGTGAATATATCCAACAGAAGCTACCCGATTACATGGTGCCGCAAGCTTTTGTTGTTCTCAATGACCTGCCTTTAACCCCCAATGGCAAGGTGGATCGTCGCGCTCTGCCAACGCCTGATACAGCCACGAGAAATCTTTCCACTGGCTTCGTTTTACCGCGATCGCCTATTGAAGCTCAAATCGCTCAAATCTGGAGTAAAATCTTAGGAGTTGAAGGCATTGGCGTTAAGGATAACTTCTTTGAACTAGGGGGTCATTCGCTACTCGCTACCCAAGTCCTGTCAGAGATTAACTCAGCTTTCGGACTCGATCTATCTATACAGATGATGTTTGAGTCTCCCACAGTAGCTGGGATAGCAGGCTACATAGAAGTAGTGGATTTGGTAACACAGAATTTATCAGTTAAAGAAGTCAGTAGCGAAGTAGTGGAGTTTTGAGCATGACTAACAGCATTGTTGAATTTGTTCGTCACCTGACAAACTTAAGTATAGAACTAGAGGTAGATGGCGTTAGCGGAGCGGCTCCGGAGGAGCTTCGCTTGCGCTGTCATGCACCTGAAGGGGCGTTAACTCCTACGCTACGTCAAGAAATAGCTGCACGTAAAACAGAAATCATACTGTTTTTACAACAAGCAAAGCAGGTCAAAACATCTCATCAATTGCCCATTCAAAGAGTGTCACGGCATGGTGAGTTACCACTGTCTTTTGCTCAACAGCGACTCTGGTTTCTGCACCATTTATCACCAGACAGTCGGTCTTATAATTTGCTGGATGCTCAAATACTATATGGGTCGTTGAATATAGTTGCACTAGAGCAGAGCCTTAGTGAACTCATTCGCCGCCATGAGGTTTTAAGAACTACTTTCCCTACTGTAGATGGGCAACCTGTACAAGTGATTGCTCCGCCCACTGCCTTAACTTTGCCAATCCATAACTTGCAGGGGTTGTCAGCGCAACAGCAGACTGAGCAAATTCGAGAAATGGCCAAGTCTCTTGCCTCTCAGCCTTTCGATCTAGCTGTTGGCCCCTTAGTACAATTCACTCTACTCCAACTGAGTAACCAGGAGTATGTACTGCTGTTGAAGATGCACCACATCATCTACGATGGTTGGTCTTTGAACATCTTTAAACGTGAGTTATCTCAGTTATATGGAGCTTTCGCTCAAGGGTTGCCCAACCCACTACCGGAATTATCCATCCAGTATGCTGACTTTGCAGTTTGGCAACGCCAATGGCTGACTGGTGAAGTCCTGGAACGCCAACTGAATTACTGGCAGCAACAATTAACTGATGCCTCTGTTGTATTAGAACTGCCAACTGATAAACCACGCCCTCCAGTTCAGACCTTCCGGGGTGGAGTTGAGCATTTTCAACTCGATCGCAACCTTACACAACGCCTCAAGCAGTTGAGCCAAAAGTCAGAAGCAACATTGTTTATGACTCTACTGGCAGCTTTTTTGGTCTTAATTTCTCGTTACAGTGGTCAGTTAGATATTATTGTTGGCTCTCCCATCGCTAACCGCAACAACAAGAGCGTTGAGCAGCTAATAGGTTTTTTTGCTAATACCATACCATTAAGGGGCGATCTCTCTGGCAATCCCAGCTTTGCTGACTTTTTAGCGCAAGTGAGGCAAACCACATTATCAGCTTATGCCCATCAAGACTTGCCCTTTGAGATGTTGGTGGAAAAGCTACAACCAGAACGAGATTTAAGCCGTAATCCCCTGGTACAAGTGCTATTTTCCCTCCAGAATGACTCACTGTCTTTTTTGGATTTGCCAGGTTTAACCACCCAGAAAATGTCCTTACCACTTGATGAAATGGTCAGGTTTGACCTTGAAGTCAACTACTGGGAAGTTTCCGGAGGTTTAGAAGGGGTATGGTCTTACGGTGCAGATTTATTTGATGTGGCAACCATTGCCCGCATAGCCCAAAACTTTCAAACTTTATTACAAGCAATTGTTGCCAATCCTAAAGCGCGAGTTGCAGAATTACCACTTTTGACCACAGCAGAACGTCATCAATTATTAGTGGAATGGAACAACACTCAAGTAGACTATTCCCAGGATAAGTGTATCCATCAGTTATTTGAGACGCAGGTTGAACGTACTCCCAATGCTGTCGCAGTTGTGTTTGACAATGAACAACTAACTTACCAGCAGTTGAACACTCGTGCTAATCAATTGGCTCATCACTTGCGATCGCTAGGTGTAGGAGCCGATGTACTGGTTGGGTTGTGCGTGGAACGCTCAATAGACATGATTGTGGGACTGTTGGGGATTCTCAAGGCGGGTGGGGCTTATGTGCCACTTGACCCAGACTATCCCACTGGTCGGTTGAGCTTTATGCTAGAAGATGCTCAAGTAGGGGTGCTATTAACCCAACAGCAATTAGTAGAGTCTCTACCCAAACATCAAGCGCCTGTTGTCTGCTTAGACACGGATTGGGAAAACATAGCTCAAAACAGCCAATCAAACCTGGAAAACACCGCCACACCCGATAACCAGGCTTATGTCATTTACACTTCAGGTTCTACAGGTAAACCCAAAGGCGTTTTAGTCAATCACAGTAATGTAACTCGTCTATTTGCAGCAACAGACGCTTGGTATAAATTCAACCAAGATGATGTGTGGACAATGTTCCACTCTTATGCTTTCGATTTCTCCGTTTGGGAAATTTGGGGTGCATTGCTGTATGGTGGAAAACTGGTAGTAGTACCGTATTTAGTTACGCGATCGCCTGAATCTTTCTACCAGTTATTGTGTCAAAAAAAAGTTACAGTTCTCAACCAAACCCCTTCAGCCTTCCGCCAGTTAATTCAAGCCGAACAGGCGATCGCAACTGCTGACGAGTTAAACTTACGCTTAGTAATTTTCGGTGGGGAAGCCTTAGAACTTAAGAGTTTACAGCCTTGGTTTGAGCGACATGGCGACCAGCAGCCCCAATTAGTGAATATGTACGGAATTACAGAAACAACTGTACACGTTACCTATCGCCCCTTGAGCAAAGCCGATTTGCATGGCACAGCAAGTACAATTGGTCGTCCGATACCCGACTTACAAGTGTATGTGCTGGATCAACATAAACAGCCAGTACCGATTGGTGTTCCAGGCGAAATGTACGTTGGTGGTGCTGGGGTAGGGCGTGGTTATCTCAATCGTCCCGAATTGACCCCACAACAGTTTATCTCTCATCCTTTTATCAACAACCGCCAAGCGCGACTATATAAAACAGGGGATAAAGCGCGTTATTTGCCCAATGGCGAGTTAGAGTATTTAGGACGCATTGATAATCAAGTAAAAATTCGGGGCTTCCGCATTGAGTTAGGAGAAATTGAGGCATTACTAGCTTCTCACCCAGATGTGTGGGAAAACGTGGTCGTAGTACGAGAAGATGAACAGGGCGACAAACGTTTAGTTGCTTATATAGTGCCCCAGGTAGAAAAATCTCCCACAGCCCAAGAACTGCGTCAGTTTCTCAAGGCAAAGCTCGCAGAGTACATGGTTCCAAGTGCTTTGGTGCTGCTGGAATCCTTACCCCTGACTCCCAACGGCAAAGTAGACCACCGCGCCCTACCAAAACCCGAATTAGACAGTAAACTTTTAGAAAAATATATTGCCCCGCGCACTCCCATTGAGGAGATGCTGGCACAAGTTTGGGCGCAAGTCCTGAGAGTGAAACCAGTGGGCATACATGATAACTTCTTTGAACTGGGAGGACACTCACTACTAGCAACGCAATTGCTTTCACGCATCCGCAATATTTTCAAAGTAGAACTACCATTGCGTAGCCTGTTTGCCGCAGCCACAGTTGCCGAATTCGCGCAAAAGATTCAGCAGTTACAGCAACAAGACTTAGAACTCTCTGCCCCAGCCATCTTAAGGAGAGCAAGTGATGCTCAATTACCACTGTCATTTGCTCAACAGCGTTTGTGGTTTTTAGACCAGTTACAACCAAATAGTTCCTTCTACAACATACCCATAGCTTTGCGCCTAGTCGGAACTCTTTCAGTTGCAGCGCTACAACAAAGTTTACAAGAAATTATTTATCGTCACGAAGCGTTACGCACCAACTTTATTACAGCTGATGGACAACCAACTCAAATCATTCATAAACAGACGGATTGGAAAGTCTGCGTTGTTGAGTTGCAACATCTACCAAGCAGTGAACAAGAAATCGCCACACAGCAATTAGCGAAACAGCAAGCTATTCAACCATTTGATTTGGCAAACGGAGCATTGGTCAGGGCGACATTATTAGTGCTGTCGGAGACAGAACACGTTTTATTACTGTCTATGCACCACATTGTCTCTGATGGTTGGTCAATGGGTGTGTTTATCCAAGAACTAGCAGCACTGTACAATGCTTATTCTCAAAGCCAACCGTCTCCTTTAGCACCACTGCCGATTCAGTACGCAGATTTTGCCATTTGGCAAAGACAGTGGTTGCAAGGGAATGTATTGCAAAGTCAATTGAGTTACTGGCAACAACAATTGGCTTCAGCACCAGCTTTGTTGTCCCTACCCACAGACCGACCCAGACCGGCTGTACAGACTGACAACGGAGCATATCAAGAGTTTGTACTCTCAGTTGACTTAACTGATAGTTTGATAAAACTGAGTCAGGAGAAAGGTTGTACCCTCTTTATGACGCTGTTGGCAGCATTCGATATCCTGCTTTATCGCTACACAGGACAAGAAGACAATTTGGTGGGGTCTCCCATTGCTAACCGCGATCGCAGTGAAATAGAAGGGTTAATCGGCTTTTTTGTCAATACCCTAGTCCTGCGTACAGATTTGGCAGGTAATCCCAGTTTTTGCGAATTACTGAGTCGCGTTCGGGAAGTAGCGTTGTCCGCGTATGCTCATCAGAACTTGCCTTTTGAAATGCTGGTAGAAGCATTGCAGCCAAAACGGGATCTCAGCTATACACCACTATTCCAGGTGATGTTTGCCCTCCAGAATGCATCCACATCTGAGGTAGAGTTGACTGGGTTGACTGTTACTCGATTGTTAGCAGAAGGCGCAACAGCCAGGTTTGATTTAAGTTTATTAATGCAGAACACTGCTACTGGGTTGGTGGGTGTGTGGGAGTACAACACTGACTTGTTTGATTCTAGTACCATTGAGCGAATGACTGGTCATTTTCTGACATTACTTGAAGGTATTATTGCTAACCCAGAACAGCAAATCTCACAATTGCCACTGTTGACAGCAGTTGAACAACAGCAGTTATTAGTGGAATGGAATTATACTCAAGTAGATTATCCTTCTGATAAGTGTATCCATCAGTTGTTTGAGGAGCAGGTTGAACGTACCCCAGATGGTGTAGCAGTGGTGTTTGAAGAGCAACAACTCACTTACCAACAGTTGAATTGTCGCGCCAACCAGTTGTCGCACTACCTCAAGTCTTTGGGAGTAGGAGCAGATGTGCTAGTAGGCATTTGTGTAGAACGTTCAATAGAAATGGTCGTGGGACTACTAGGTATTCTCAAGGCGGGTGGGGCTTATGTGCCACTCGATCCAAACTATCCTCAAGAGCGTTTGGCTTTCATGTTAGAAGATGCTCAAATTTCAGTATTGCTCACCCAGCAGTCACTCGTTGACAGACTACCTGAGCATCACGCAAAACTTGTCTGCTTAGATACTAATGCTCGACTGTTTTCTCAATCCAGTCAGGAAAATCTTATCTCTGGCATACAAGTTAATAACTTAGCTTATGTAATTTATACCTCTGGTTCTACAGGTCAACCTAAAGGCGTAGCCCTTAATCAGCTTGGTCTTGGCAATCTGATTCTGTGGCAACTGCAAAATACTCCAATTTCTACGGGAGCAAAAACCCTACAATTTGCCCCTATCAGCTTTGATGTCTCCTTCCAAGAAATATTCACTACTTGGTTTTCGGGAGGCACATTGTTCTTAATTACAGAGGAACTACGCCGAGAACCAGTAGCTTTATTAGGTTTTCTAGAAGAAAAAACTATTGAGAGACTGTTTGTTCCCTTTGTTGCCTTACAGCAACTAGCTGAAGTCGCTGTTGATAGTAAGTTAGTTAATAGTCATCTGAGAGAAATTATTACTGCTGGGGAACAATTGCAGATTACTCCGGCTATATCTCAATGGTTCAGCAAACTAGGTGATTGTATTCTGCACAATCATTATGGACCATCAGAAACCCATGCAGCCACTACTTTTACACTGACTAATTCAGTGGACACTTGGCCGTTACTTCCTCCGATTGGACAGCCAATTGCCAATGCAAAAATTTATATTTTAGATAAATATTTACAGCCTGTACCTATTGGTGTGCCAGGAGAGTTGTACATTGGTAGTGTCTGTTTGGCACGAGGCTACCTCAACCGTCCAGAGTTAACACAAGAAAAATTTATTTCCAATCCGTTTGAGAAGCTAGGAGAGAGTAAATTATATAAAACAGGTGACTTAGCCCGTTATCTGCTAGATGGCAACATCGAATACTTAGGACGCATCGACAACCAAGTAAAAATACGCGGTTTCCGCATTGAGTTAGGAGAAGTTGA
>NZ_JAUBTO010000100.1:0-31176 GCF_036702495.1 Microcoleus sp. C2D2
CAGCCACCGATGGCTAGGTAGGCGCAGGGGAATAGCAGGATGCCAGACCAGCCTACGAAGACGAAGCGATCGCGTTTAAGCCAGTCGTCGAGGACATCAAAGATGCCTCTTTCGTTCTGGGCGCGTCCGACTGCGATTGTCATAAAAAAAACTGGGTAAGTGGGAAACGAGCGTGTCTTCCGACCTGAGAGGAAAACAACGCGGCGATTTCAATCGCCTTGAATCTTTCCCCTTTCGGGGTTGGAGGGGTATGGTTGCCTCTCCGATGAGGTATGGTTGCCTCAGTCTCCCTTGCGGGGTAATGTTCGCCTCGACCTGGTTATAAAGGCTTGTTAGACCTGCGACACTGTTTCAGTGACTTTAAAACTGTTTAATCGCAGGTGACAGAGCGGAAAACTGGCGTCGCATTCGCCGGTGTCGTGACCTAAATAACGTCTCCTCTTGCGAGGGGTCTGGTCAGAACAGCTTGCAATTTCTTACAAGCTCAGTGGCCTTAGCCCTTAGTTCCTGACTGCGGTAAAATCCTTTTGCTTGTTAAAAAACTAAGGTTTCTAATTAAACTTAACATAAGTATATATTAGAAGTTCAGAATTTTTCAACATAATTAGCAGAAGTTGATACACAATGCCGATCGGTCGATCGCGCGACCGTCAGCGAACCGTGACGCTCGGTGGGCTACTTGAATTAAAATTTGGCTTTAAGGCTGTTTAGTTTTATGACTGCAAAAACAACGACCTCGATGGATTCGGTCCTGCGCTACCAGGTTGTGGGCTCCCGCCGCTTCAGCAATTACTGGTGGGGGACGATTGTCAGCCTTGGAGGGACTGGTTTCCTGCTGTCGGGCCTTTCCAGCTACTGGCACGTGAACCTGCTGCCTTTTGCTGACCCGACTCAGCTTGTTTTCATCCCCCAAGGGATTGCGATGGGTTTCTACGGTGTCTGCGGCGTGCTGTTGGCGCTTTACCTGTGGCTGACTATTCTCCTTGATGTCGGCGGCGGTTACAACGAGTTCGATCGAAAAACTGGTAACATTCGGATCTTTCGCTGGGGTTTTCCCGGCAAAAACCGCAAGGTTGATTTTACCTGCAAGACATCGGATGTACAATCTGTGCGGGTGGACATTAAAGAAGGTCTCAATCCCCGCCGCAGTATTTATCTTAAGCTCAAAGACCGCCGTCAGTTTCCCCTGACTAGAGTCGGACAGCCGATTGCTTTGTCTGAAGTGGAAAATCAAGCTGCCGAATTGGCTCGATTTTTGCAAGTTCCCCTAG
This sequence comes from Microcoleus sp. C2D2, assembly GCF_036702495.1. NCBI lineage: Bacteria > Bacillati > Cyanobacteriota > Cyanophyceae > Oscillatoriales > Microcoleaceae > Microcoleus > Microcoleus sp. C2D2. The sequence continues at coordinate 1,272 of NZ_JAUBTO010000100.1, forward strand.
AAGGACTTTAGGGATTTTCGATTAGTTAATGTCTCGTAGGGTGCGCGGCCGGGCGCACGAAATCGATAAATATTGGGTGCGCACGACTCGGTGCACATCCCTGGTAAATCGATAAATCTAGGGTGCGCCGGGCCGCGCACCTTACTTCATTGAGTGAAAGTGAAAGTGAAAATACAAATGCAAATGCAAATCAAAATTCAGCGGTGGTTGTTCTCACTTTTAATAATTGGTGCGTTGTTTGTCGGGGGATGCGGTAGTTCCCCGGCTGTGAACTCAACTCCGACAGGTAATCCGGCGGGTGAAAGCATTTCTTTGTCTCCGTCTCCGTCTCCGTCTCCGGCTGTGGTAGCGGCGAGTTCGCAATTTAGCAATTTGCCACGCTTGGAAGGAAAAGCAACGGTGGTGATGACGGTTAAAGGTGCTCCAATTACGATCGAACTCGACGGCACAAATGCGCCAATTACTGCGGGCAATTTTGTCGATTTGGTTCAGAAGGGATTCTACGACGGGCTGGTATTTCACCGAGTCGTGAAGGAACCTCAGCCTTTTGTAGTTCAGGGCGGCGACCCGCAGAGCAAAGACCCTAAATTCCCTACGGCGGAACTGGGAAGTGGGGGTTTTATTGACCCTAAAACTTCTCGGGAACGCAGGATTCCTCTGGAAATTAAAGTCAAAGGTGCCCGCAATCCGACTTACAGCAAAATCCTAGAACAACCTGGGGTGGGGCAAAAACCTGTGTTGCTGCACAGTCGCGGGGCTGTGGCTATGGCTCGATCGAATGATCCTAATTCGGCTTCTTCTCAGTTTTACTTTAGTTTGACTGATGCGCCGTTTTTAGACGGCAGCTATGCGGTTTTTGGGTACGTGAAGCAAGGGATGGATGTTGTTGATAAGATTGAAGCGGGCGATAGCATTGAGAAGGCTACTGTTACTCAGGGTTTGGAAAATTTTAAGCCTGTTAGCTGAAGGTAGTCAACCAATTTTGGATTTGGGATTTTAGATTTGGGATTTTAGATTTTAGATTATCCCCACGGGATCGATCCGATGGCCGGTAAATTCGGGATTTGAGATAAGGGAATTGGATTTGAGATTTGAGATTATCCCTTTTTAATCCAAAATCTCAAATCGTCTGACCTGATTCTTCTTTTAATCCAAAATCCAAAATCTCAAATCTCAAATCGGCTTAGCTATGGATGTTGTTGTTACTGGAATTGGTCTTGTTTCGGCTTTAGGCACTCTGGAAACGAGCTGGAAAAGACTACTGTCTGGAGAATCTGGAATCGAGCGGGATCAACCTTTTTTAGAACTTGAACGGCGACCTTTGGCTTTAATTGGCGCAAAACCTGCCGATTTAATAACTTTAATTCGGCAGGTTTTAGCCGATGCTTTGCAAGATGCTAATTTGAGTTTGCCTTTGCCTGATTGCGGAATTGCGATCGGTTCTAGCCGAGGTTTCCAGGCAAATTTGGAACAATTGGCTAGCGTTGGCATTCGGCAAGAGGAAGAAGAAAGAGGGAAGAAGGAAGAAGAAAGAGGGAAGAACAAAGAGGGAAGGGTATTACCGATTCCAGATTACCACTTACCAATTACCCATTCTCAATTCGTGAATTTTTTGCCTCACATGGGGGCGATGGCGGCGGCGAGGGCTATTGGCTCGACGGGGCCGGTGCTGGCGCCGATGGCTGCTTGTGCCACGGGCCTACAGTCGATCGCCCGTGCTGTTGATTTAATCCGCACGGGTGAGTGTCAGCGGGCGATCGCAGGTGCTGTGGAAGCGCCAATTACACCGCTGACTGTGGCTGGATTTAACCGGATGGGTGCTTTGGCAAACGCTGGGTGCTATCCCTTTGATGAAAATCGGGAAGGCTTTGTACTCGGTGAAGGCGGGGCTTTACTTGTATTAGAATCGGCCGAGTTGGCAAGCCGTCGTGGCGCTAAAATTTACGGTCGAGTTTCCGGTTTTGGCTTGACAAATGATGCTTGTCATGCTATTGCACCGGCTCAGGGAGGGAAAAGTGCGATCGCGGCGGTAAATCAATGTTTGAAACGCAGCAATTTAGCGGCGGTTGATATAGATTTTATTCATGCTCACGGTACTGCAACTGAGTTAAATGACCGACACGAAGCACTGTTAATTCAGAAATTGTTTCACCCCAGAGTTGCTGTTAGTTCCACTAAGGGGGCTACGGGTCATACTTTGGGAGCTTCGGGAGCTTTGGGCGTGGCTTTTTGTTTGATGAGTATTAAATATCAGATGTTGCCACCTGGCGCGGGAATGAAAAAACCGGCGTTTGAATTAGATTTTGTGCGCTGTGCGCGATCGGCTATTGTGAGAAATGCGGTTTGTTTGAGTTTTGGCTTCGGCGGGCAGAATGCTGCGATCGTTTTATCTGCCGATGGTTAATTTTTGCAAACTCGGTCGATCGGCATTTAAATTGCACCATCTCTCTACAGTTAAAATTTTGTGGGGCGGGATCTCCGGCTCGTCAGCCCCTCCAATTTAAATCTGAAAATAGTACCATATTTATGTATTTTAGTCAATTAACTGAGAATTTGGGCGATCTTGCTGGTGCTGCTGTCCTAGTCGGGCTCTGCATCCCGACGCCGCTCCTTGCGCCAAAGCCAGGGAGGCTAGAAAATAGAGGCAGATTAAAGCAGTATTGTATTTTATTAAGGCACCGATGCTTATAAGCGAAAATTGAAGAAAGAAACTGTTTAAATTAAGCCTTAGGTATTTTCACATGGATCTGGCATCTCATCGATTTATGTCTTATTTTGAACCAGAGCAAGCTGCTCACCTTTGCCAAATAGCTATATTGGAGAGTTGTGATGAGGAAACGCTGGTTTTTGAAGAAGGAGAAACAGCCGATTGTTTATATCTAGTTTTATCAGGTGAAGTCGAGTTTAGCAAGCGCCTTGAAAACAATCAATATCAAACTATTGCTGTCGCTAAGGCCGACGCTTATTTTGGCGAACTCGGAGTTTTAGACGGCGAGCCTCGCAGTGCTAGAGCTGTGGCAGTTGCAGGCTCGACTTTTGCAAAAATAGATCGCGAAGAACTGATAAAAACTCTCCAGTCTGCTAAAGGCAGTTCGGTACTGGAAATGTTTAGTTTCATTATTCAAAAATTGCGGGATACCACGGATCAATATGTTGGCCAGTTCGTACACAAACAAAAAATGGTATTGGTAGGAGAAATGGTGAGTACAATTATTCACGATTTTAAAAGTCCTTTTACGGGAATTAAACTTTCCAGCGAAATGCTCAAAGAAATGCACCCGGATGAGGAAAGTCAGGAGTGGTGCGAACTTATTCAATTGCAGGTTCAGCGAATGTTGGGGATGGCTGAAGAAGTATTAGAATTTTCGCGCGGCAACTCTGTATTACATAAAAAACCAGTTAATCTAATTCAGACTTTGCAGCAGTTTGAAAAGTTGAACAGAGTTTATTTTCAGGCGGCAAAAGTAGATTTGGTTATACGGGTAACAGAAGTGATAGTCGAAGCGGACGAAAATAAGATTTTGCGCGTTTTGCAAAATTTAGTTGGGAATGCTGTTGAAGCTTTTGGCGGGCGCGGAGGTCTGGTAGAGATTACTGTGACACAAAGTGAGGAGTGGGCAGAAATTACCATTTACGATAACGGCCCGGGCATTCCCCAGGAAATTAAGGAAAAGTTATTTGAACCTTTTGTGACTTATGGCAAGCGGACTGGTACTGGGTTGGGAACGGCGATTGCTAAGTCGATCGTTGATGCTCACAAAGGGGAAATTACTTATGAGTCGGAGGAGAACAAAGGAACAACTTTTTACATCCGCTTGCCGAAAATTCTAGCCTTAGCAGAGCAAGTTTAAGTAGGTAGGCAGATATATACGATTGACTCGATCGCGCTTGACTCAGAAACTTGGTTTATGAGTATATCTTCTGTTACCAAACAATATTTTTCTAAGAAACCGGGTTTAAGAGCGTAAGTCTTAATACTGTGTAGCGATTTGCAGGATCGAGTAGAATTGAATTAACGAAGCGCTAAAAATCTGATGCCAGTTACTATTCAAACCTTATCTACAGAAGTTATCGATTTAATTGCCGCAGGCGAAGTGATTGACTCGATCGCCGCTGCGGTACGAGAATTAGTTGAAAATTCTCTGGATGCTGGCGCAACTCGCATCGTTGTTTCTGTCTGGCCCGAACAGTGGCGGGTGCAAGTTGCAGATAATGGTACAGGAATGGATCTGGAAAATTTGCAGCAGGCAGCTTCGCCTCACAGTACGAGCAAAATTACCACTGAAGCAGATCTTTACAAAATTGCTACTTTGGGCTTTCGCGGGGAAGCTTTGCACAGTTTGGCTCAGTTGGGCTGTTTGGAGATTTTGAGCCGGCCCAATGATTTGGGATTGGGCGATTTTTGGGAAAATCGAGAGTCGGTGCCAAACCCCCCCAGCTCATCATTGTTAAGGGGGGGAGGTGAAAATGCTCGATCGGGCTGGCGGGTGGTTTACAATAACGCAGGCTCCGCTGTGGAGGTGGAAACAGCGGCGATCGCTCCGGGTACGGTGGTGACTGTTGATAATTTGTTTGGCAATTGGCCTGTGCGTCGCAGTTTTTTGTCCGCGGCACAGCAAATGCGATCGATACAATCAATCCTTCAGCAAATTGCTATTTGTCACCCGCACGTTAATTGGCAGCTGCGTCAAGGAAATACCCCTTGTTTGCACGTAACTCCAGGTAGCACAGCGGAACACATTTTACCTCAATTTGTGCGCGGCGTGCGAGCGAGCGATTTGCAGTATTTAAAGTTAGATTTGCCTGCGAGTCCTGAAAATCAGAAAGCAGGAAATTTATTGGTAGAAACTCAACTTGTTGGATCTACAGTTAAGCACAATTACCAATTACCGCTTGCCAGTTCCCAATTGCAAATGCCCAATTCCCAGTTTTTAGAATTAGTAATTGGTTTGCCCGATCGCTGTCACCGCAGACGGCCGGATTGGGTGAAGGTGGGGGTGAACCGGCGAGTTGTGCGATCCCCGGAATTAGAGCAAACTATTCTCAACGCCTTTGCCCGTACTTGTCCGCGCGATCGCTATCCCGTGTGTTTTGTTCACCTGCAAATATCCCCCTCGTCGATCGACTGGAACCGCCACCCGGCTAAAGTGGAAATTTATCTGCACGATCCGAGTTTTTGGCAAGCACAAGTTAGCGCGGCAATTGCTCGCGCTTTGCACCTGAATGATGAAGTTTTGCCGCCTGCCCCAATTCCCGATCGAGTGGGACAATTGCTGAAGGCATCGGAACAAAAAAGTGCTTACAGTGTCGGAATTTCTGCTCGACAGAATGATGAGATCCGCTCCGAGGCAAAAGGTAATAAAATAGGATTGATGGAATTGAGGGCGATCGCTCAAGTTCACAATACTTATATTGTTGCGGAACATTCCAGCGGAATGTGGTTGGTCGAACAACACATCGCTCACGAGCGCGTTTTATACGAGCACTTGTGCGCGGCTTGGCAGCTAAAATCTCTCGAAAAACCAGTGATCCTCAGTCAATTATCTGCACTGCAAATTGAGAATTTATCCCGCTTGGGTTTGTCCGTAGAAACTTTTGGCGAACAGCTATGGGCTGCCCGCGAAGTTCCTGAATTATTAGCCGATCGAGATGACTGTGCGGATGCGCTTTTTGAACTCAGTAAAGTCGCAGATTTGCAAGCTGCTCAAGTTGCTACTGCTTGTCGCAGCGCTATGCGCAACGGTACTCCTTTGAGCCTTTCCCAAATGCAAAATTTGTTGGATGAATGGCAGCAAACTCGCAATCCGCGCACTTGTCCTCACGGCCGCCCTATCTATTTTGCTTTGGAAGAATCGACTCTGGCTCGGATTTTCCGCCGCAGTTGGGTGATTGGTAAAAGTCACGGGATTTGAAAGTTGATTTGATATCCGAGGGCGTTCGCCTCTATCTGGCTCGATAGAAAAAAACATCGTGAAGCTTTATTAAAAATCGGGGCTGATTTAGAGTAAAAAACTTAGAATATATTAAAATTTAAATAATTCACTGTTTTTAATATCTTTTGGGCAACAGACCAGATGGCTGTTTCACAATAAAAAGTACCTGTTTTACCATAAAAAAGGTTAATTATACTACAAAAAAAGCCGATTTACCCGAATAATATTTGTTGTGGAACAGGCATCTTGCCTGTTGATGATATTAGTCCAACAAGTAAATAAAACATAAATCAATAATAAATATGGATTTTCCGATCGCCCGACAACTCTTTTATCAAGAAATAAATCAGCCGGATGCCTCGATAGACCTGGGGAAAGCTGCCCTTTACATGGCTTTGGAAGAATACCCAAATTTAGAGCCTCTTGAGTATCTCAACGCTCTCGACACGATCGCAGATGAAGTGCGCTCGCGCCTGCCGGTACAGAATTATCCGCTGCGGATCATTCAAACTATTAACAGCTATTTATACGGGGAATTGCAGTTTGCGGGCAATGATGCTGATTATTACGACCCCCGCAATAGCTTTTTGAATGAAGTGATCGATCGGCGTACTGGCATTCCCATCTCTTTATCTTTGGTTTATTTGGAGGTTGCTAAGCGGATTGATTTTCCCATGGTGGGAATTGGGATGCCGGGACATTTTTTAATTAGACCGGATTTTGAAGATGCTGGCATTTTTGTTGATGCGTTTAACGGCGGCGAGATATTATTTCCTGAAGATTGTCAAGCCAGACTTTCTCAAATTTACGGTCAACCTATGGAGTTGCAGCCGGCTTTTCTCGCCCCGGTAAGTCGCCGGCATTTGTTGGGACGAATGCTGGGAAATCTGAAGGCGATTTACTTGCAACAGCGAGATGCTTTGAGGGTGCTTTTGGCGATCGAACGGATTTTGCTGCTGTTTCCCGAGGCGCTAGGGGAACGGCGCGATCGCGGAATTCTCTACTATCAACTTGGTCGCTTGGCCGAGGCGCGCCACGATTTGGAACTATACCTGAGAAATGCTCCGACTGCTCCTGATGCTGCTACAATTCGCCAATTGGTCGATCGGCTCGATCGGGATATGTGAACTTAAATTCGCTATATATCGCACACTATAAGAGGTGAAAGCGACACTCATTGACACTCCCGGGCCTGAAGGCGTGGGGATTCTTAATTCATCGACTGACCTTTAAGCGCTATGTCCTTGCAGCAATTCTTAAACCTTTCAACCGTACAAAATACCAATTGACGAGTTCAACTCACAGCAACCCGCCTAGGGTCTATCTCCAAAAGCGTACTAGGATAGGAACAAGCGAGTTCGGGTATGCCCTACCCTACTTAACAAATGAACCAAATTATTTGTTTTCTGGTAAAGAGAATGCGTTGATTCTCTAGCTGTTTTAAGAGTATTCGCGGCTAGGGGTCCAACAATTTATGCCTAAAAGTGTGTCTTAACTGTTTCACTTGAGGCACAGGAGTTTAACCTTGACTATTTTAGTATACTACAAATATCAGCAGTTCCCTGATTTTTAGGAATGGATTTAAGAAATTAAAGCCGGCCACTGAAGAAGGGGTTTTAAACCAAATTTCCAGATAAACTGCTGCCCGACGGGCAAATGTCGCTTTTATAAGCTTTGCAAAGCTCTATAAAATTGCCAAACATCATAATTTAACATATAAATTATCAACTAACACCTATCTTTTGATAGGTTAAATTTGCTTGACATGACTGTAAAATCATAGGTCATTTACGGAAATTCCCAGTCCACTTTCCCGACTGATACCTGAAGAGACGATCGATCGAAAAAGTATTTTGACGTAAAGAGGCACAAACCCATGAACTTTCAGTTTCAACAAGGTTATCTCAACGGAATGCAACCGCTGTCAGCCCATTTAACCAAAAGAATGTCAAAGTCTTTATCATTAGGTTTGGCGCTTTTGCTGGGAACAAGTGCAGTATTCCTGAGCAGTGGCAAAGCTGTTGCGTTAGACAATGTTACCGTAAAATACGGTGCTATTGACGTCACATTACCGATGAGCGACTTGCAAAGCTTGGCACAAACCGGCAAAGCATCATCTCAACTGCAAAGCGTTCTGAGTCTTGCGAAACAAACTCCCGAGTCGATGCGCGAAATATTAACCCGAGAAGTGCCTTTAGAGTCCCAATTAGTAGGGCGGCTGGCAAATACTTATTTTGGGGAACTTGTTTTCAAACAATTGGGCGAGGTTGCTTATACGCCGGCAACTCGAGCTCAAAGCGCGTCGGCACTGCGCGATGCTTTAGTTGCAGCTTCCAAAGATGGCAAAATATCACTGGTGGAAGTGATGCAAAATTACACCCCTGGGGCCTTAGAAGTTGACGGGAATCAAGCTATGGCTATCTACCAGCGAGTGATTAAAGACGTGCAAGATTTGCAAGCTATGTATCAGAATTCCCCGGCTTTGCAAAATACGGCCGGCCAAGCGGTGAATTCGGCGAGACAAATGATTTGTCAGCCCAGTCCATCGGGAAGTGCGAAGTAAATAACTGAAGTTGCAGGGAATTGGGAATTGGGAATTGGGAATTGGTGCTTTTTTTCCTTTTAGCTGTGAGTTTTCAGCTATTACCAATTACTCATTAGCAATTACCCATTACCAATTACCCATTATCCCTTACCCATTACCCATTTTTTGAGATAGTTGCTCGGCTACCCGCTTAAGTCGGCGGAGTTGGTCTTTCATGTCTTTCTGAGTCCAAGGGGCTGCAAATTGATTGAAACCAAATCTAATTAAACGATTGGGAATTTGAAATTCAAAGCGGTTAATTAAGAGAGTTCCTTGGATTTGGGGCTGGCATTCCCAGCGATCGCATCCTTTGAAAAATCCGTCAAACCCCCACACAATTAAACCGGGTTGTCGCTCCAACACCACACTCTCTAAAGTGGGTTGCAAAACCGGAATTTTTATGATAAATAAGCTGCGACTTCCTACAGCAGTATCCCATTCGCCCTCGGGATCGCAACGCAGCAGGGGGTTGAGCCACTTGTGCATCAAAGTGCGATCGACTATGCAGCGCTCCACCAGAGTAGCAGCAGCGCGAATTTCAATGGATTGCTCGAAAACTTGACGAATTGACATGAGAACCTGCAACAACGAGGGTATTACAAAACTTTGCTTACTTTATAGTCCTTTATTTACTTGTACCGTCAATTTTTCCAGAAATTAAAAGATTGACACACTCATAAATACAGTGTATCATCTTGAATTAAAGTATATATACCGATTATGCAGTTAGTCGAAAGGCACGTCATTAAACCAAATCATAGGTTTTATCGAGAAGCCGATCGACTGTCTTGGCTTTGCAAAAATCTTTACAACAGCGCTAACTACATCTACCGTCAAAACTTTTTCGCCACTCAACAAAAAAACGCTCTCGCTGTCGATCGCGCGCTCAAAACAAGTCCTGATTACAAAGCACTGCCCGCAAAGGTAGCACAAAGCACGCTCGGCTTAGTCCTCAAAGCATGGACTAGCTATTATCCGGTGGTGCGAAACTATCAGGAAGACCCAACTAAATTTAAAGTCGCACCGCAAATCCCTCATTATCAAGGTTCAAGAGCTCGAAAAAGAGAAGACGGACGCTATTTAGTTGTATTTAATTGTCAAGCTGTCAGCAAAAGAGCCTTAAAAAAAGGATATGCTCGCCCCTCTGGAACTAATATTTGGTTGCCCTCAAAAGTCAGCTCGATGGGGGAAATCCGGATTGTTCCCAAGGTAGGTTGTTATGTGGTCGAGGTGGCCTATGAAAAGTTAGAACAGCCTTTAGAAGTTAATCAGAGGGTAGCTGCCCTAGATTTAGGATTAAACAATCTGGTAACATTAACCTACAATGTTCCTGGGTTAGTACCGAGAATCTTCTACGGACGGGCTGTTAAGTCAACCAATCAATACTGCAATCAAGTTTCATCGGTTCTGAAATCATTGCTGCCCGCCGCGCAAAAAACCAGTAAAAAACTCGCCCAATTGTGGCACAAGCGTAACTGTAAAGTGGATTACCACCTCCACAGGACGAGTTCCGCAATTATTAAAGAACTCGTCAATCATCAAATTGGTTTGCTGGCTAGAGGCGGGAACCAGGATTTCAAAGATGGGATTAATACTGGTAAGGTTAACAATCCAAATTTTGCCTGCATTCCCTATCGCCGATTCGTGCAAATGTTGCAGTACAAAGAACAAATTGCGGGAATTAAAATTGTGTTAGTAGAGGAGAGTTACACATCCAAATGTTCGGCCTGGGATTGGGAACCAATTCAAAAACATTCCGACTACATTGGCAGTAGGGTAAAAAGAGGATTGTTCAGAGCCCAAACTGGACACTTCATAAATGCAGATGTAAACGGTTCTTTGAATCTTGGCAGAAAAGCAGTCGGAGATGGGTTTATCCCTAACTCGATAGAGGGTTTTGTAGTTAACCCTGTACGATTAAAAGCGTACAAACATTAAATTTAGGCGATGTCTAGATTTTGTGGAACAATTATTAAAGTTTCGTCTTTTCGCTGTCAACTCTGACGTTAACCTGAGAAAAAAATGAATGAAACTTGGCAAGAGATAACTCAACCGATATCGGGTCCAATAGCGGCTTTGTCCGATCGAATTTTGGCACAAGCCCAGCCCGCGAATCCGCTGGCAGACGCCGAACGTGGAATTAACAATTTCTTTCAGGGCGCAAACTTGGAAAATCTCCTCTGGGCCGTCGGTATCCTGCTAGTTGGCTTGATAGTATCAGCCCTCGTCTCATCTGTAGTGGGGGGATTGCTCAAGAAGACTACGATCGACAATCGGCTGGCTGCTTGGATTACCGGCCGTCCGGAAGCAGCTGGAAGCCCGCAAGTGGAAAAATGGATTTCCACAGCGGTGTTCTGGATCATTTTTATCTTTTTCCTAATTGCCTTTTTCGACCGCCTGAATCTAACGGCTGTCTCGCAACCGCTCAATACTTTTCTCAATCAAATTACCGGTTTCTTGCCGAAGTTAGCCGCCGCGCTAATTTGGTTGGGGATTGCTTGGGTGTTGGCGACAGTCGCCAAAATGGCCGTATCGCGGGTGATGCGGACTTTTAGCGTGGACGAGCGCTTGAATCAGGAGGTGGGCACTGCGTCCAGCGAGCGCCCTTTGCTGCTGAGCGATACTGTGGCGAATGCACTGTACTGGTTCATCTTTCTGCTGTTTTTGCCGCTGATTCTCGACTCACTGGAAATGCAGCAGGCTCTGCTGCCGGTTAATAATTTACTCAACCAAATTCTGGCGGCAATTCCGAAAATTCTGGAAGCTGTGCTGATTGGGTTTGTGGGCTGGCTGCTGGCTATGGTGGTGCGGCGGATTGTCACGAATCTGTTGGCTGCAGCTGGGGCGGACAGTTTGGGTGCTCGGTTTGGAATTTCGCGGACTGCGGGCGGACAATCGCTGTCGTGGATTGTCGGGACGATCGTCTATGTTTTGATTTTGATTCCAACGGCAATCGCAGCACTCAACGCTTTGGACATTCAGGCGATTTCTCAGCCTGCAGTCGCGATGCTCAACGACATTTTGAGCGCGGTTCCCAAAATCTTCACGGCAGCGCTAATTCTGGCGCTTGCTTACATTTTGGGGCGTTGGGTAGGCGATTTGGTGACTAATATCCTGAGGGGAATTGGCTTTAACAATGTCTTTTCTTGGTTGGGAGTGCAGCCGAAGCAGCGGCTGAGGCTAACGCCGAGTTCGATCGATCCGGACGCAACAATACTTCAGGAACCGGAAGTTCCGACCCGCACGCCTTCGGAATTTGTCGGCATTGTGGTGCAGGTGGGCATCCTGCTGTTTGCTGTGGTGGCGGCTACCGACGTGCTGGGGATTCCAGCGCTGACGGCGATTGTCAGCGGTATTGTCCTGGTTGCAGGTAGGGTGCTTTCGGGTTTGGTGGTATTTGCGATCGGCTTGTATTTGGCGAATCTGGCGTTTAGTTTGATTGCCAGTTCTGGAACTCGCCAAGCGCGGCTTTTGGGCCAAGCGGCTCGGATCTCGATTATTGCTTTTGTTGCGGCCTTGGCGCTGCAACAAATGGGCATTGGCAGCGATATTGTGAATTTGGCTTTCGGGCTGCTGCTCGGGGCGATCGCAGTTGGCATTGCTCTAGCTTTTGGTTTGGGCGGGCGCGAGATTGCGGCCGACCAAATTCGCGAATGGTTAGCGTCGTTTAAACAAGATAAGACGCCGCGTTCGTAACTCTATAAAAAGGCGTTTGCACTTGACAAACGCCTTTTTTTTATTAAAAAATTAATCGCTCGTCCGCTAAAATAAAAATAACCAGCATTGAGGAGACTTAAACCATGACTGTTTTAACTTCTCTCGAACAAGAAGAAATCCAATATCCCAGTAGTGACGGAGAACCGATGGCGGAAAGTGACATCACGCGCGATTACATGACTTACGCCGTGGAAGCTCTGAAGCTGCACTTTCAAGGGCGATCGGATGTATACGTGTCAGCAAATTCTTTCGTCTATTACGAAGAAGGCAACAAAGCAGCAGTAGTTGCTCCCGATGTCTATGCAGTATTCGGAGTCAGGAAACGCAAAAGAGATAACTACAAAGTTTGGCAAGAAGGCGGAATAACTCCCCAGTTTGTCCTAGAAATAACATCGGCAACAACTCAAGATGTAGACCAAGAAACCAAACCAGAAACTTATCGAAGTTTGGGAGTCAGGGAATACTTTCAGTACGATCCATCTGGGGATTATCTGAATCCGATATTGCAAGGAGTGCGTTTAGTCAACGGCCAGTACGAGCCGATAGAAGCTAACAATATCGCTTTCGATTCGCTGTGGTTGTACAGCGAAGTATTGGGACTGGAATTGCACATAGTTTCGGGAGAGTTGAGGTTTAGGAATCCTCAAACAGGAGAGTTTCTGAAGACTCATGAGGAAGAGCAACAAGGACGGCTGGCCGAACAACAAGCACGGCTGGCGGCCGAATCAGCCTTGCGCGAGCTCGTTTCTCAACTGTTAAATTCGGGAATGAATTTAGAGCAAGTTGCACAAATGATGAATTTATCGCCATCGGAAGTTGAACGATTAATAGCGGAAAATGAATGAGCGATCGCCTGCTTTCTACCTTCCGATTACAGCCTCGGATCGACAGGTTCGCTCTCCATCGCTAAAACTCCGAAAACGCACTCGTGAACTTGTCTCAATGGAGCACCCGCAACAAATCTCTCCAATGCTTCTACACCGAGAGCAAACTCTCGCAACGCCAAAGAACGCTTGCCGGAAAGTCCGCGCGATCGCAATTTTTCTAAATGTTCCGGCCAAGAATATTCCAGACCGTAAATAATTCGCAAATACTCTTTACCGCGACATTTTACCGCAGGCTGTACGAGTCCTTTGCTATTTTTCACAATAAAATCCATTGGTTTAACAACCATTCCTTCGCCTCCCGCCGCCGTCAGTTTTTCCCACCATTGAATCCCTGCGGATCTGCTGTCAAAATCGGCAATTTCAACTATTTTGTATTCAGTAGCTAACAGCAATTCAGGGTCAGCTTTACAAATTTGTGAAATCTGTTCCATGTGCCAACAGTGATTTTTGTCAGTGTGAACAGTTCCCTCGGTTGCCAAGATGTGGAAAGGCGCTAATTTGAGGTCTAAGAGCGATTTCACTGGCCAGCAGTAGCGCTGATAGGCACGAACATAGCGATCGGCTAGTTCGGCTCGCTCTTGGTAGCTAGTCAGCAAAGAATTAATTTCAACTCCCCGCTGTTTTGCCTGTTCTAAGTTCTTAATCGCCTCCGCAAACCCGTGACGAGATGCTGTTCCCACGGCGGCGTACTGCTCTTTCAATAAACCTTGAGCTTTGGCTGACCAAGGCATTAATTCGCAGTCCAAACACACCCAATCAGTTTGAAAATTCTCCCAAAAATTGCTCGCAGTGAGAGCGACATTTACCCGCGCTAAAAATTCTGTTTCTAAGGTAGAATTATCGAAAAAATGCCGTCCCGTTCGGGTGTAGCAAATGCCCATACTCTCGCTGAGAATGCCAAACCGACGTAAAGCTGCCGGTGCGTCGCGGCACACGATCGCAACTGCACGGGAACCCATGTGCTTTTCTTCGCACACAACTGTCGATATGCCCTGCTGTTGGTAGTAGCTAAATGCTTCGGCTGGATGTTCTAAAAGTCCTGGTTCTTTGGAGGTAGCAGCGGGAGACATTGTGGGCGGCAAATAAATCAGCCATTTGGGATTGGCTGCAAACCGACTCATTACTTCTAGGGCTGCGATCGCATTTTCTTCTTTAATCGTAATGTTACTTTGCAGGCGAGTTGAAATGATGCGTTTTCCGAGTACGTCGCTAATGTCCAGTACGTCATCAAACTGCTGTTGGGCGGTGAGATTCACTGCCGCCAAACCGCTATCGATCGCGGGTGAATTCATGTCTCTATTGTTAAGTGGAGTTGGGCTGTCTTGAAAGAGGATCGGTTTGGCAGGTTCGCAGTAAATTCTAGCAGCAGGAACGCTGACAAATTCTCTTTCGGGATACCGCAAAGCTGTTAATTTGCCTCCGAAAACGCAGCCCGTGTCAATATCAACAGTATTGTTCAACCATTCTGTTTCCGGTACGGGGGTGTGTCCGTAAACAACCGCTGCCTGACCTCGATATTCGGCGGCCCAGTTGTAGCGGACGGGCAAGCCGAATTCATCGATTTCGCCAGTTGTTTCTCCGTACAAGGCGAAATCTCGAATGCGGCCCGATGCGCGTCCCTGAAATTCAGCTTTCATCCCGGCGTGGGCGACGACTAATTTTCCGCCATCGAGGACGTAATGCCCAATCAAACTATCTAAAAATTGGCTAATTTCTCGGACTGCTGATTCGCGCAATTCATCGGGTAAAGCGGCAATTTCTGCTAAGGTTTGTTCGAGTCCGTGGTTGATTTTGACATTTTTGCCGTTGAGTTTTCGCAGCAGTTTGATGTCGTGATTTCCAGGCAGGCACAAAGCTGTTTCTGCGAGTACCATGTTTCGCACGAGTTTGAGGGTGTCGAGAATGCGCGGGCCCCGATCGACCAAATCGCCCAAAAACACGGCTTTACGGCCCTCCGGGTGCGCGTAGGTGGGAAAATTCCCCAAATCGGATTCGCTGGATTTTTCGATAATTTGATAGCCCAACTGTTGCAGCAATTGTTCCAATTCGTCGCAGCATCCGTGAACGTCGCCGATGATGTCAAAAGGGCCGCAGTCGCCTTTGCGATTGTTCCACAAAGGTTGTCTCTCGACTTCTACCGCCTCGATTTCCTCTGGGGAACGGAGGACGTAAACGTACCGAAATCCTTCCCTATCTAGAGATTTGAGCGATCGCTTTAAATTCTGAACGTGGCGGCGAATTACATGATTTCCAAAATTGCGGTTTGCACGTTGTTGATTGCGATCCCCACACAATTTTTCTGGTAAATCTAGCACAATAGCAACCAAAAAGCAATGGTATTTTCGGGCTAATTCCAACAAAGGTTTGCGGCTTTCCGGCTGAACGTTGGTGGCATCAATCACAGTTAGCTTACCAGCAGCCAGACGTTTAGCAGCGATTAAATGCAATACTTCAAAAGCATCAGCGGTGGCCGCTTGATTGTTTTCGTCGTCGGAAACCAGACCGCGGCAGTAATCCGATGAAATGATTTCTGTAGGTAGGAAATGCTGCCGCGCAAAGGTGGATTTGCCTGAACCGGATGCACCAATGAGAACGACTAAAGATAGTTCTGGAAAAGTAATTTTCATTTTTTAATAATATAGATTTTTTACTCGTTTTTACTCCTTTTACTCGTTACCAGGCAGAGCCTGGTAACGCATATCCAGAGGCTCTGCCTCTAATTCTCATCGAACCTCGCGAGGCAGAGCCTCTGGGCATCGGTTCCCAGGCACAGCCTGGGAACCAGTAAATATTATTATTCAGCAAACATTTGTACCAAAGTATCTAAAACTGCTTTTTGTTCGTCAGCGCTGATTTGACCGAGATATTTAACTAATCGATTTTTGTCAACAGTCCGAATTTGATCGAGGACGATTTGCCCATCTTTGCCTTGAAAATTACAAACTATGCGGCTGGGATATCGTTGCCCCTTCGTTGTCATTGGAGCGATGATGACAGTGGCAATGGCCTGGTTCATCTCATCTGGTGAAATCACCAAACAAGGTCTAGTTTTCTGAATTTCACTGCCAACAGTGGGGTCAAGGTTAACTAAAAAAACATCAAAACGTTCGACTACCATTGCCACTCAAGCTCCTCCCACTCCGTAGTGGTGACATCATCAAGAAGGACATCATCATGTTGCTCTGCCATTTTTGCGAACGCTTCCTCCCAGCCGGCACGCGGTTTTAGGGCTGCACGAATGACAATCCGATCGCCCTGAACTTCGATTTCTACTGCTCCGCTAATACCAATTTGCTCTAACCAAGATTTGGGAATGTGAATGCCCTGAGAATTGTCAATTTCAACGATCCGGGTTTGAATAGGTTTACTCATAGCTGAAGCCTGCATTTTTCCAAGTTTAACTATATTGTAAGCACAAACAGACTGTCGGTATTATTATCAATGGGCGAATATTGCCATTTGCGTAGGCGAACCTACTTCTAAATCTTCAGTTCCCACACAACGAAACTCTACCCGACAGCCAAACCGTTCGGCAACGCCATTCGCCCAAGTTTGAAATTCGGTTCTTGTCCACTCAAAGCGGTGATCCCGGTGGCGAAATTTGCCTGCAGGCAAGTTTTCAAACCGAACATTATATTCAATATTTGGAGTTGTGACGATCGCACTTTTGGGTCGGATAAATTCAAACAAAACCCGCTCAAAAGCAGCTAACCGTTCTAAATCCAGATGTTCGATCACTTCAATTACCGCCGCCGCATCAAAACCAGTCAAGCGGCTGTCCCGATAAATTAGCGAACTTTGAATTAGTTGAATGCGAGATTGCTGTGCGGGAGACAATCGATCGATTTGCAAACGTTCCCTGGCAATTTCCAATGCCCGAAAGGACACATCGACGCCTGTAATTTGTTCGATCGAGCTTTCTTTCAAAAGCAGTTTCAGCAGTTTTCCCTCACCGCAGCCCAAATCTACCACTCGCTTAGCACCGCTTTGCTTTAAAACCTCCGTCACAGCTTCCAAACGCTCTTGATTCAAGCTAATTCGCTGTTCTAAAACTTCCTCTTCTTGCTGATGAGAAACTTCGACCTCCTCAGGGTCAATATGAGCTTCATCTGCTAACTGTGCCACAGCAATTCGCGTCAGACGGCGCTGGCGTTTCAGATAGCGGTTGGCAATTTGTTCGCGGGCGGGATGCGCGTTCAACCAACCTTCGCCGTGATGCAATAACTTCTCGATTTCATCATCGCCCACCCAATAATGTTTGTCGTCATCCAACACGGGAATTAGCACGTAAATATGGCTTAACAAATCCGCCAAACGAACTGTATTTTGCAGTTCCACAGCAAAGTAAGGACTCGCGCCCCACTCGGGAAATTGCTCGTCAAGAATCAGGGGTTTTGCTGCGACTTGATAGCCAAGCGGCTCAAACATTTGCCGCAGGAACTTCTCGCCACCGCGACAGGGCAAAACCGACAGATTAACTGTCAAAGGAATAGCTGTTTCTGCGAGTTCTGGGCGGTCTTTGCAGCGACCGGATAGAGCTGTACTAAAGACTTTGGCGAGGGCGACACTGAGAAAAGAAGAGGCAACGTAGGGGCGATCGTTCACGTATTGTTCGAGAGGGCGATCGCCCGATTTCGACTTGCCCCGCACCAAAGCAACCGGATCGACATCTAACAGTAAAGCCGCCGTGCACCTTTCTGCATTTGCCTCTGGATAAAACACGCTGGCTTGCCCGAAAGTCATCGGAAAGGATTGATGGCGATCGGGATGTTTGTGCAGCAAATAACCTAAATCTGTAGCAGGGACGCGAGTTGTAGAGATGGTTAATAACATAAGCTATTAATTTTTGAAATTATCTGCGTTTATCTGTGTTTATCTGCTTTATATCTGCGGTTGAATAATTCCCAAAACAATCACTGAAATTTCTGTTTTTCCACACTTCCCAAATCCAACTTAGCCCGCAACTCTTCCTTAATCCGATTTAAAATAGAATCCTCATCCAAAGAAGACAAAATCTTGCTCACCACAGCCTTTGGCCCATCATCTCCCCAAGAAGCACCATTAGCCAAATAAGCCTTAGTAACTTGACCGATACCGTAGGAAGAAACCCCCGCGATCGCAGCTTGCGTCACCGCCACAGACAAATAAGGCCCTAAAGCCAAACCCCCCGTCGCCGGCGTCGCCAAACCCAACAATCCTTTCAACGAGCTCAAACCAAAATTAGCCAGCAATTCGCCCGCAGTAATTCCCCCCATACTAATCGCAATCTTTTGCAGCAATTCCACCGCGCCCGCTTCCGTCATCGCAATGCCGTAAACTTTAGATAAAGTTAATATCATCACCACATCAATTACCGCACCGCTAATAATATCAACTACAGTAATTGGATTAAGTGCGATCGCCACCGATTTCGTCATTACCGCGTTCCAGATAATTCGATTAGCCGCCTCATCTCGAATTTCCATTTTTCGCTGCACCAACTGCTCGTTAATATCCCCCGCACAGAGCATCGTATTCAGCGCGACCAAAGATTTGCCTTCCCGGTCTAAAATCTCCAAAATCTTTAATTTTAAATCTTGCACTTGTGGCAAACTGCGAGTCATTTGCACGCCCATACTTCCGTCGGGACGGCGCACCGCCCTCGCCGTCAAAGGGGAAGCCGCCGCCATCACAATTTCATCGGGAGACAACAATTCTCTCACGCGGTCGTCTCGAATTTTATGATAAATTGCCAGCCTGTCTGCATCAGGATACTGGTCAATTTTATTAAACACTAATAACATCGGTTTTCCGGCTTCCCGCAACTGCGAAAGTGCTGCGTATTCCACCTTTGTAATGTCGCCAGCAACTACAAACAAAATCAAATCTGCTTGTTTAGCAACGCGGCGGGCTAAAAGTTCGCGAGTTTCGCCGTCAACTTCATCTATTCCTGGAGTGTCGATTAATTCTACTTGCGACAAACGGTAAATAACTGGCGAAAGTCGTAGCGTAGCGGGGCGTAAGCCATCGGGCAAATTCTCATCAATTCCCTCTCCGACATCCCACTGACCGATAGTCGTGGTGCGAGTCACCCCGTGAGTCGGGCCAGTTTCAAACACATTTTGACCTAGCAGCGCGTTCAAAACCGAAGATTTTCCCCTTCCCACCATCCCAAACACAGCTATTTGTACGCAAGCGCGCTCTAGCTTGTCGAGCATTTTCTCCAAGCCGCCAATTTCCGGTTCCAGTCCAGTTCGCTCTTGAACTGTCAAGTCGAGATTTTCTACTATATCTCGCAGAGCATCTTTAGCGTGGCGCAGGTTGAGTTCTGCCTGAATGTCTGCGAAGCTTAAAATTGTGTCATCTAATTCGCGATCGACATTTGAAAAATCCGAGGCTTCAGTCATCAAAACTATGGGTTTGAAACCCCGTCCTTTTAGGACGGCTTTACATTGAGTGGAATCCCCTTGCGGGGTTGGGGAGGTATGGTTGCCTCCCCGCCGGGATATGGTTGTCCCGTTCTCCTTGCGGAGTAAAGTTAGCTTCGCCAATGTTTAGTGAGCTTGTTAGGCTAAAAGCACTGTTCCAGTGACCTTAGAACTGTTTAACTTTCAGCGACAGAGCAAGGAACTAGCTACGCATTCCAGGGTGTCGTGACTCAAAAAACGTAGTCCGCGAAGGACTTAGGCCCGTCAGGATGGCTTTCTAGATTTCTCTTTCAAGCCTTATGCCTTTAGGCTAAGGTTCCTGACTGTTACCTGATGTTATAGCTTTGCTTCACTTAAAGTTTCAACCGATACCATGCCATTCTAGCTTTTTCCGTCTGCTTTGTACATTAGGGGTACGGCAATGGCGTGTTTAGAATCCGGGTAGGGAGACAGCATTGCTGTCTCCCTACAGATATCATGTAAAACCTGTTTAATTTACAATAATGATTAACCGCCTCCAAATAATAGCCAGTTATCCATTTCCTTTACGTGTAATAATTTTCCTATTAATCTTGCTAGCCATTTGGCTGCCGCTAGCAGCACCAATTTATCTCTTAGTTAAAGATAGTAACCTAGCAACTATTCTGACAATGGGATTGTTGTTTACTGAGTTTCTGTTCCTAGTGCCGCGCTGGGGAAAACAGGTTTACGGACAAACCCAATTACTCAAAAGTTACGGTTTAATCAATACGCGAAAAAACGGTTTTGAGCTTTTAATCGGATTGGCGATCGGGCTTTTGCTCACTTTCAGCTTATTTGCGGTGCAAGGGCTGTTCGGCTTAGTCGCGTGGCAAAATTCTGATAATTTGCCGAGAATCATCGCAGAAGGGCTGTTAAGCGCCCTTGGAGTCGGTTTTGCGGAGGAGTTGGTATTCCGCGGTTGGTTGCTGGACGAGTTGCAGCGGGATTACAATTATAGAATATCTCTGTGGGCGAATAGCCTGGTGTTTGCCCTCTCTCATTTTATCAAACCTGTCGCGGCAATGCTGGGGAGTTGGCCGCAGTTTCCGGGGTTGTTGTTGTTGGGTTTGATTCTGGTTTGGGGAAAAAGATCGCGCCGAAATCGCCTCGGTTTGTCGATCGGGCTTCATGCAGGTTTAGTCTGGGGATATTACACGATCAACATCGGGCAGTTAGTGCGATATTCGGCATCTGTTCCCGAGTGGGTGACAGGAGTTAACGGCAATCCGCTAGCTGGGGCGATCGGGCTGTTGTTTTTGAGTGTCTTAGCCTTGGGAATGCGAAAAATGTCTGAACATTCCAAAGGTTTCGAGTAAGGACGAAGAGTCCTTATTTGCCACAACTTGGAGGACTAAATTCCTCACTACCACCCAATTTTTTCAGAAATTTATAAACTTATGAAACTCAGCATCTTTGGCACTGCTGCACTGTTAATTTATACAGGTTTGTTAGCTCCGGCAAACGCACAAAATACTGCACAAGTCAAGCCAAATAATTCTTTAGTTCAAGTGCAGCAAACGCGAGAACAAGTTCTCAATGCTTGCATGCAGAATCGGGCTGAAACCCTGCCAAATCCTTTTACCGATGTACCTTCCAATCACTGGGCTTACAAAGCTGTTCTGACGATGTATTATTGCGGGGCTTACCGAGAAGGGACGCCACCTGCTTTAATTAAAGAATTAGTGGAATCGGGAGATACTCCTACAGAAAGTTGGCCTCCCCCATTACCTTTTCCCACTTTCCCATTACCAAGATTTTAAAACTCAGCTGCAGGCAACGCCAGAACAAATTCTCCCTGCTTGCGTGCAGAATCAGGCTGAAACCCTGCCAAATCCTTTTACCGATGTACCTTCCGATCGCTGGGCTTACAAAGCTGTTTTGACAATGTATTATGGCGTCGCTTCTCGGTAAGCGACGCCACCTGATTTGCTGGCAAACCGCCGATTTATAAAAGTGAATGCAAAGAAGGTGAATCATACAAAAAAGTGACTGTTCAGATATCAGATGCTAACAACACTAATTCCTGCGGCCGCGGGCGATTCGAGCTTTTGCTTCACCACAATTTGCACATCGCACCCTAACGCATTTAAAAATCGAAACAACCTTTCTGTTGAAAAACCTGTCAGCTTTCCTCTCATCAACGCTGACACCTTTGGCTGGTCAATTCCTAATACTTCTGCTGCTTGAACTTGATTCAGTTTCCTTTGACTAACGATCTCAGTTATCTGGCGTACCAATTCAGCCTTCATCAGCATTTCATCAGAATTAGGCATACCCAAATCAGCAAATATATTGCCACTACTAACTTGAATATCGATCTCCTTACTCATGATTTCCCCCTTTTTTACCTGGTCTTAGTTATTCCTGAAAAAGTAGTGATAAGAAGCCGCCTATTTCCAGCTTATTTAAAAATATAAGCTACTCTTATCACTACTGATTCCAGTCTTACTTACTCTTGAACTCTTCGTAATGTTCTTGAGCTCGTTTTAGCCTCTCTTGGATTAACTTAATATCTTGTTGCGGTGTAGCAATTCCTTTTTTAGACTTTTTCTGGAAAGCGTGCAAAACATACACTGTATCTGCAAACTTTACCGTCTAAACAGCTCGATAGGTATCCCCATCACAGTCATCGGTAATTTCTAAAACTTTTGCACCTCCAAACCCTTTGAGAGGTTTAGCAGATTGGTGTTTTCCTCCTGTTTGTGCTAGATACAGAGCATAGCCCATTATGCCACGTACATCTTCAGGAAATTCTTTAAGATCGTTCAGAGAACTCCCGATCCATAGAATATCTTTGGGTGATATTTGTCTCTTGTTTACATTTTTTCAAGATTTTTTTTCTCATCGATAAATTCCTGTGGTTTCTAGGTACAATTATATTATGCTAGATTTAGCATAAAGGGTCAAGAGTTATTCCCAAATAAATATCAATATTAAAACTGAGCCCGAACCGTAAACGAATAATCCCCACCTGGTTCAAGCTGATAATCCCATTTTTCCAGAAAGCGGTGCAGCGGTTCCTGAATCAATGCCCTACCCTGAGAAGGCTCAAGTATCAGCGTTTTTTCTGACGTGAAACGCCACTGAAACTGCCACTCAAAATTGCCGGCAGTCACTTCACCCTCAATCGTGCCTTTTTGCCAAGATTGGCCCGTAACCCGGACATATGCAGTTGTTTCAGGCAAACGTCTCGAACTCACCTTTTTGTTTCCGCGTTTGTTTCTGCAATTGTGCGACTATTGTAAAGGCTCATGGCTTTTTCTACTCCTTGGTGCAGACTTAGTTCCACAGCTTCTACAACCAGTTTAAGCACTTTCTCTACTAACTGACTTTCCTCTGAGGAAAATTTTCCTAACACGAAGGAAATCGTATCTTTCTCATTTTTAGCAGCATCGTTTTGAGGTTTGCCGATGCCAATCCGCAAGCGGGGAAATTTGTCTGTGCCCAAATGAGAAATTGTCGATTTCATGCCGTTGTGTCCGCCGGCAGAACCGGCAAGCCGCATTCTCAATTTCCCGATCGGCAAATCCATATCATCGTATACTATTAATACCGACTCCGCAGGTATTTTGTACCAATCCGCCGCCGCCCGAATCGCTTGACCCGAGAGATTCATGTAAGTAAGCGGTTTCAGCAAGCGGATTTTCTGTCCCCGCGGCCGGTTTCCCTCGCCAAATATGCTTTGAAATTTGCGATTTTCCGACAGGGAAATCTGCCAAGATTTAGCCAAGGCATCTACAGCATTAAAGCCTATGTTGTGTCGGGTGCGATCGTATTTAGGTTCGGGATTTCCCAACCCAACTATTAGCTGGGGAATCACTAACTCCGCTGGTGTTTCCGACTTCTGAGTGTTGTTCATTTAAATGTCTGTGCTATCTTCCTTGGGCTTCGCCGCCGCGAGTTTTTCAGTTTCCGGTTTGCTGCTAGTTGCTACTGCTTCTTCTAACTGCTTGGCTTCCCGCGTGAACTCCGACTCAAACTCCCGCGAAGCCTCTTGAAAGCCCCTAATTGCCTTCCCAATACTCCGACCGATTTCAGGTAATTTTTGGGGACCGAATACCAACAGGGCGATCGTAAAAATAACTGCCATTTCCGGCAAACCAATGCCAAAAATATTCATGGTTTTTCTCCTGCAATTTGTTTAGTTAATTCCTATTTATTTAGGGAAAAAGTAATCGAAAGGGGTAAGGAAAAATGGGAAAACTTAGCTTTTACCCTTTCTCCTCAACCCTCAGCTTTTACTTTTAGCCTTACTGTTTTGCGATCGATTTTTAGCGGCCGAGACTCGACCAATCCATATCCACATTCTCCAGAATCAGCGAAGAGTTGTAGATTTGCAAAATAATCAACAAGAACACGAAAAACAGTCCAATGAACACGCTCATCAATAGCGTGGTTCCCCAGCCGGGGGCTACCTTGCCGTATTCTGAGTTAAGGGGTTTGAGTATATCTCCTAACCAAGTCCGTTGTGCCATAAGTCACCTGCAATGAATCTCTACAGAAAAGTTTGACATATTTCTACCGCTAATTGCGATCGCAATTTCTCAGAAATGCGGCAGGGCGACTGGGATTCGGGGGAGTGGGGGTTGGCTGTCATACCGTACTGCGCCTAAAATCACTAGACGTTCAGACGGATTGTTATTTTTTGTAATATTATAGAGTGGAGCACTCATAATAGATCAAAAATATGGAACCCGCAGCAGTTCTCGGCATTTCTCTCGGTATGTGTCTGGTGGCAATCACTGGTTTCTCGATATACACGGCTTTCGGTCCTCCCGCTAAGGAATTGAGAGATCCTTTTGAAGAACACGAAGACTAGAGAAGAAGAAAGTTCGGCAACGGATGTTTTAACGGATTTGGTAACGGATGGAAGGAAGAAGTCCGAGGGAAGTCGTCAAGCGTGAATATTTTCACAATTCTCCCCCTCCCCCACTCGGACACTCTCCATCAGGGGCAGGCACTCTGGGCATCGCCCCTACAAAACCTCTCTCTGACCGAAAGCATCCAGGATACAAGCCCCCGGATTCATCCGTCCAGAAATAAAAAACCTGTACCCGAGAAACTTGCCCCCCGAATTTATCCGTGGGGTCAATGCTTCAATCTCAAATCTCAAATCTCAAATCTCAAATCGATTGACTCTCCCAGCCAATGCTATGTTCTTCAGAAATACAGTAAATCTATATTTGAAAAATCTATCTCCCAGTTAAAGTAAAAATTATGAAGTTTCAGGCAAAAGCATAATGGGCAATACCTTTGGGCATTTATTTCGGATATCGACATTCGGGGAATCTCACGGCGGCGGTGTGGGAGTAGTAATTGACGGTTGCCCGCCCCTGGTGTCGATAGATGCATCGGAAATTCAAGCCGAACTAGATCGCCGCCGCCCCGGCCAAAGCAAAATTACAACACCTCGCAAAGAAGCAGATACGTGCGAAATTCTGTCGGGGGTGTTTGAAGGCAAAACTTTGGGAACGCCGATCGCAATTTTAGTCCGGAATCAAGACACCCGCCCCCAAGATTACGGCGAAATGGCGACTACCTACCGCCCTTCCCACGCTGATGCTACCTACGATGCTAAGTACGGAATTCGTAACTGGCAAGGCGGAGGTCGAAGTTCGGCGAGGGAAACAATAGGTAGAGTAGCAGCAGGGGCGATCGCTAAAAAAATTCTCTTCCAAGCAGCAGGAGTCTCCATAGTTGGCTACGTCAAACGCATCAAAGACTTAGAAGGGGTCGCCGACCCGGACACTGTTACCTTAGAAGAAGTAGAAAGCAACATCGTCCGCTGTCCAGATGCCGAATGCGCCGAAAGAATGATTGAACTGATCGAAAAAGTTCGCGATAGCGGAGATTCGATCGGCGGTGTAGTCGAATGCGTCGCCCGCAACGTACCCAAAGGGCTGGGAATGCCCGTATTCGACAAACTCGAAGCCGACTTGGCCAAAGCCATCATGTCCTTGCCCGCCAGCAAAGGTTTTGAAATTGGTTCGGGCTTTGCCGGGACTCTACTCAAGGGCAGCGAACACAATGATGAATACTATACTGATGAACAGGGGGTAATTCGTACAGTGACGAATCGCTCCGGTGGAATTCAGGGTGGCATTGCTAACGGTGAAAATATCATTTTGCGGGCGGCATTCAAGCCAACTGCGACAATTCGCCAGCAGCAGCGTACAGTAACCCGAGAGGGCGAAGAAACGCTTCTGGCTGCAAAAGGACGGCACGACCCTTGCGTTTTGCCAAGAGCTGTGCCAATGGTGGAAGCAATGGTAGCTTTAGTGTTGTGCGACCATCTGCTGCGCCATCACGGACAATGTGGAACCTTAAAGCCTGAATTTTAACATGGAAATCAGCTTGTCCTCTGTAGCGGCAACTCCCGTTGATTGCCCTCAACCCTCCGAAGCAATAAAAGGTATAGATGATTTTGTAGTACAGTTCTGGGGCGTGCGGGGCAGTGTGCCGACACCCGGAGAGGAAACAGTTCGCTACGGTGGCAATACTTCTTGTTTGGAAATGCGAGTCGGTGGAAAACGCTTGATTTTTGACGGCGGAACTGGCTTGCGGATGCTGGGAGACCAGTTAGTGCAAGAAATGCCCGTGCAAGCTTATATGTTTTTTACTCACTATCACTGGGATCACATTCAAGGATTCCCGCTGTTCGCCCCAGCTTTTATCCGGGGCAATAGCTTTGATATTTACGGCGCGACTCCGCCGGATGGAGAGTGCATGAAAAGGCACTTTGTCGAACGGGTACTGCACTCGAATTCGCCGGTGCCGCTGATGGGTTTGCAGGCAGATTTGAATTTCTACGAACTCAATCACAACCAGACGATGATGCTGGACGATATTGAGATTAGGACCGGTTCTCTGAATCACCCCAATACTGCTATGGGATATCGGGTGACTTGGCAGGGACGATCTGTTGTTTACTGTTCGGATACCGAACATTTTCCCGATCGGCTAGATGAGAATGTCTACAATTTAGCCCTCGACGCTGACGTGCTGATTTACGACGCGATGTACACAGACGAGGAATATCACAACCCCAAGTCTCCGAAGGTGGGTTGGGGACACTCGACTTGGCAGGAAGCGGTGAGAATGGCTAAGGAGGCCCGGGTGAAACGAGTGGTGATTTTTCACCACGATCCGGCTCATACTGACGATTTTCTCGATCGCATCGCCGAAGACGTGCAAATCGCTTTTCCGAAGGCTGTCATGGCCCGCGAGGGTCTTATTTTGCCGATCGGCTTCTGAACCTTCGCCTCCTGGGCTCGATCGAACCATCAACCGATCGAACCATAATTGTTATGTGAATATGTGGATCTGGTCTCGCCCCCAGATTCACAATTTTTTTTAATATGCAGCAAACTCTTAACCGCATGGTATAATTCTTGATTGTTAAGTTTTTAGGCAGAGTATTTAAGGTTTTTTTTATTGTTCCACCGCGTCCCCAAGACGCCAAGACGTAAGATAATTGGAGTTCAACTAAATCGCCAAATACTTTGCTAAACTTACTCATAGTTAATCTTTACAGGAATTTTTACCTGTGGAAAGTTGCCGATTTGGGAAAATTAGTTGGAGTGTTAAATAAGTCGAGGCATCGAAACTGTACCCCATCAAACACAACTTTAGGTCGGTCTAAGTATGTTTGCTATCAAACGAGCACTCAAATTAAATAATAGAGCAGCGACCTTGATGGCGAAACACGCAGGATTTAGGCTGGTTGTCTTCTCCGGATTGAGTCTTCGGACTCAGATGTATGGCCGCGTCAAGCTTTCCGACTCGAAAGTGATTAACCAACTCAGGAAAGTTTTGACCAATCATGTCAAAAAACAACCGGGATTTGCTTGGATGAATCAATTGTCTAGCCGAGTATACCAAAACGCATTAATTGATTTAAAAGATGCTTTTAATCGGTATGGCTCAGGAAAGTCAGCCCATCCAACATTCGCTAGTCGTCGAGATGGTCAATCATTTACAGTAGATTCGTCAAGCCCAAAGGTTGTACAGAATGCAGGGAATACGATTAAGATTCCTACAGTAGGGACATTCCCAGGTCATGAACCACTCGAAAGCGGTTTTGTTTCCCAGACTTTTACCATATCAAAAGAAGGGAGTCGTTGGTTTGTCTCATTCGGTGTTGATGCGGAACGCTTACCAGTCCAGCAACTTCAGGAATCTGTAGGTAGAGATTTAGGAATTAGAGCCTTTGCTACCCTGAGCGAAGCCGAAGGGTCAAACAATCAAGTTTTTGATGCGCCAAAGCCGTTAAAGCAAGCGAAAACCAAGCTAGCAATATTACAACGTAAAGCTTCAAGACAAGTAAAAGGCTCTAAGAACCAGCGCAAAACCTACAATAAAATTAGTCGGATTCACTCGCGAATCTATGGCATTCGTAAGGAGTTTTTACAGAAGTTGACAACTCCCACCGTGAAAACTTTTAAACTGATTAAGATTGAAGACTTGAATGTGAAAGGGAGGATGGCTAATCATAAACTTTGCTGGGCGAGCTCTGACCTGGGATTTTATGAATTCAGGCGTCAACTCGAATAGAAGTGCAAGATGTATGGAGCGAATTTAGTGCTGGTAGATCAATGGTTTCCTAGCTCTAAAAGTTGCTCGAACTGTGGCAGCAAACAAGATATGCCACCCTCGCATTAGGACTTACGATTGTCCTTCTTGTGGCAAATCGATTGACCGTGATTTGAACGCCAGTATCAACATTTTGAACTGGGAACCCTCCGCGATCGGGGGATAGCCTACTTATCTTGGGATAGCCGACTCCCTACACTACGTTGCGCCCAACAGCGTAGGAATTAAACACTAATTATCTAAAGATAACTTTGGGTAAGTTTAGAGAGGTTTTATGAAGCAGGATGGTCAAGGGCGAAAAGGTGACAGTTTTGAATGTCAACAAACACGGCGAGGCGAGGAGATCGCAGGCCTGAGTGCTAGTCTGATGCCAGTAGACTTCCAGAAGCCTTGTTACAGATTAATTATTAAGGACAAAAACTGAAGTTATAGCTCTGATAAAATAAAAGCGCGATCGGTTTTTTCGGCTCATGAATATTGACAACTCTGAAAAGCTAATAGCTTTTCGCTACAAGCTGAGAAATTTTTCAGCAGTCAATTTGACTAACAAGAAAGAAACGATCGCTCTTGGGTTTGACAGTAGCACCAGCAAGCGAATGTTATGACTTGACTATCAAAATGGGAAATTTACGTTTGAGATCTTCAGCAAATCAATACAGATGGATTGCCTTAGGCAGTTTTGCTGTAATTATGGGTATTTCAGGCGCCCTGGCCTACCGCCTCGCCCCGCCCCCCGGATTCATGGCTCAAGGCACTCTCACTTCTAATAATCCGCCAGTCAAATTTTCGAGCACGGGCACGACAATTCTCAAGCAGGGAGAGCAACTGACCCCGGAGGTTCTCCTAGCAGATAATGTTGTCAAAGCAGTGGCAGATGCAGTTAAGCTGTCGCCCCAGCAAGTTCGACAAAATGCTAGTGTCAAGATTTCTAAGCCGGAACAACCCCTAGAGATTGTTGTTGGTTATCGCTCGCCCGATCAGGAGCAAGCAATCAAAACGGCGGATATGTTGATGAAGGGCATGGTTGAAAAAAGCCGCCTGATTAACAGATATCGGTGGCAATCAGTCAATCAGTCGCTCAACCAACGCTTGGCACAAGTCACTCAAGACCTGAAACAAGCTCAGCAAAAACTCGACCAATACGAAAGAGAGCGCGCTCGCCTGTTGCAGCAAATGAAGCTGCAGCAAGATTTTTACAACAAAACTCAGCTTGCAATGGCGGATACGCAAGCGTCGGAAAAAGAAATGGTCAGCAGTTTCGCCGCCGCTACCGTGCCACAAATTGTGGCGACGCCCACGAGCGATCCGACAGTGCCTCTGATTTTGGGAATTGGCCTGCTGTTGGCGATTTTGGTCAGTCGCGGTTTGATTCCTTCGGTGGCGGATTGGAGGTACAAAGCCGCTTTTCAACGAGAAGAGAGCGACAGGCTCCAAAGTGCTTTGTACCGACTGATCAAAGAAGGTCGCGGCGAAATCACTCTGGTGCGGTTTGCGATGGAGACGCGGCTGTCGCCGGATGTGGCTCAGCGTTTTTTGAACGAACAAGCCGAAGTTTTTAATGCCAATTGCGAAATTAAAGACGACGGCAGCATCTTGTATCACTTCCACATTTAAAGGGCTGCGGGCGATCGCACTCCACATAAAACTTTAGCCGATCGGGCCATCACTGCTCGATCGGCTGGTTTTTTTATCGAAAATTTGGGTCTAAAACCCCGTCCTTTAACGAAGTGGAGGACGGCTTTACACATACTCAGTAAGCGTGTA